>NZ_JBEOVN010000049.1:0-40786 GCF_040295565.1 Streptomyces sp. NPDC002785
CCCACTGCGAGCAGCGGGGGCCTTCGACGTATTGCCCGGTGAGAGCAATGGCGGAGGATACGAGATTCGAACTCGTGAGGGGTTGCCCCCAACACGCTTTCCAAGCGTGCGCCCTAGGCCACTAGGCGAATCCTCCGCGGCAAACAATACAAGACGTTGAGGAGTGCTCGCGAACCCGTTCCCCTCCGGCTCCCCTCCGGCTCGTCCGGGGCGGTTGCGGAAGGTGGGGCAGTGGACTCGCAGGGGTGGGGATCGGCTATGGTGGGCTTCAGCCCCTCACGTGGCGCTATCTGACTGAACTCCCCCAGGGCCGGAAGGCAGCAAGGGTAGGTCGGCTCTGGCGGGTGCGTGAGGGGCCCTTGTGTTTCCAGGAGGGTGCGGGGGCGGCGCTTCGCCGGTCCGGGGCCGGTTGTCGGTCCGCCCGGATAACCTCGTATGTGTGTCGTCCCTCGCGCTGTACCGCCGCTATCGCCCCGAGTCGTTCTCCGAGGTCATCGGGCAGGAGCATGTCACTGACCCGCTGCAGCAGGCCCTGCGGAACAACCGGGTCAATCACGCGTACCTGTTCAGCGGTCCGCGCGGCTGCGGCAAGACGACCAGCGCGCGCATCCTCGCCCGCTGTCTGAACTGCGAGCAGGGGCCGACACCCACGCCGTGCGGGGAATGCCAGTCCTGCCGGGACCTCGCGCGCAACGGGCCGGGATCGATCGATGTCATCGAGATCGACGCCGCGTCGCACGGTGGCGTGGACGACGCCCGTGATCTGCGGGAGAAGGCGTTCTTCGGGCCCGCGTCGAGTCGTTACAAGATCTACATCATCGACGAGGCGCACATGGTCACATCGGCGGGGTTCAACGCCCTGCTGAAGGTGGTCGAGGAGCCGCCGGAGCACCTCAAGTTCATCTTCGCGACCACCGAGCCCGAGAAGGTCATCGGCACCATCCGGTCGCGTACACACCACTACCCGTTCCGTCTTGTGCCGCCGGGGACGCTGCGCGAATATCTCGCCGAGGTCTGCGGCAAGGAGAACAGCCGCGTCGAGGACGGCGTGCTGCCGCTCGTCGTGCGGGCCGGGGCCGGGTCCGTGCGTGACTCGATGTCGGTGATGGACCAGCTGCTGGCCGGCGCGGGCGACGACGGTGTGACATACGCCATGGCGACCTCGCTGCTCGGTTATACGGACGGCTCGCTGCTCGACTCGATCGTGGACGCCTTCGCGGCGGGAGACGGGGCCGCGGCCTTCGAGGTTGTGGACCGGGTGATCGAGGGCGGCAACGACCCGCGCCGCTTCGTCGCCGACCTCCTGGAGCGGCTGCGTGACCTGGTGATCCTGGCCGCCGTGCCGGACGCCGGGGAGAAGGGCCTGATCGACGCCCCCGCCGATGTCGTCGAGCGGATGCAGGCCCAGGCGTCCGTCTTCGGTGCCGCCGAGCTGAGCCGCGCCGCCGACCTGGTCAACGAGGGGCTGACGGAGATGCGCGGGGCCACCTCGCCGCGCCTCCAGGTCGAGCTGATCTGTGCCCGGGTGCTGCTGCCCGCGGCCTTCGACGACGAGCGTTCGCTGCAGGCCCGGCTGGACCGGCTGGAGCGCGGCGCGTCCTTCGCGACCGCGGGTACGGGGCCCGCCATGGGATACGTACCGGGGCCGGAGGCTCTGGCCCATGCCCCCGTCCCCGTCGCCCCGGCCGTACAGCCCGGCGCCGGACCCGCTGCCGCGCGTGCGGCGGTACGGGGAGAGGCACCCGCCCCCGCGGCACCGCCCGCCCCCGCCGCGGCGCCCCCGGCACCCGCTCAGCCCGTGGCACCCGTTGCTCCCGCGGCTCCGCAGCCGCCGACCGAGACCCCGGCCCCGGCTCCCGCGGGCGGCCAGCGCCCCGGTGCCTGGCCCACCGCGGCCGCGCCGGAATCGGGCCGTCGTCCCGGTGGCTGGCCGACCGCTTCCGCCCCCGGCCAGTCGCCGGTCCCGCAGGCAGCCCCGGCCACCGCCCCGGCCCACGTCGCGCCCGCGGCGCTGGTGCCCGCCGCCGAACCCGGTCCGGGAATGACACAGGGCGCCGGCCAGGTACGGAACATGTGGCCGGACATCCTGGAGGCCGTGAAGAACCGCCGCCGGTTCACCTGGATCCTGCTCAGTCAGAACGCCCAGGTCACCGGCTTCGACGGCACCACCCTGCAGATCGGCTTCCTGAACGCGGGCGCGCGCGACAATTTCGCGAGCAGCGGCAGCGAGGACGTGCTGAAGCAGGCCCTCGCCGAGCGGTTCAACGCACAGTGGAAGATCGAGGCGATCGTCGACCCGTCGGGCGGTGCGGGCGCACCCCCGCAGACCGGCGGCGGCCGCCCCTCCGCCGCACCGCCCGCGCCGCAGCGTCCGGCCCCCGCGCCCCAGCAGAGTTACGAACCCCGGCCCGCCCCCGCCCCGCACCAGCAGCCAAGTGCCGCCGCCGCGGAGCCCGTACCGCAGCCGTACGCCGCGCCCGAACGCCCGCGGTCGGTCGCTCCCGAGGACGACACCCCGGAGGCGGACGACCCGGACCTCGTCGACTCGGCGCTCTCCGGGCATGACCTGATCGTCCGCGAGCTGGGCGCCACGGTGGTCGAGGAGTTCACCAACGAGTAGCAACGAGCAGCGGGGTGCCCGGGTCGCCCGGCCGGGGTGCCCAGGGTGTCCACCGAGCGGCGTCCGTCGAGGCCGCCGCGCCCCGGCGGCTAGGCTGCACCCCGTGAAGGTCCTCGTCATCGGCGGCGGCGCCCGCGAACACGCCCTGTGCCGCTCTCTCTCCCTCGACCCCGACGTCACCGCTCTGTACTGCGCTCCCGGCAACGCCGGCATCGCGGAGGTGGCCGAACTGCACCCGGTCGACGCACTCGACGGCGCCGCCGTCGCGCGCCTCGCCACTGACCTGGGCGCCGAGCTGGTGGTCGTCGGCCCGGAGGCGCCGCTCGTCGCCGGGGTCGCCGACGCAGTCCGCGCCGCGGGCATCCCCTGCTTCGGCCCCTCCGGCGAGGCGGCCCAGCTGGAGGGCTCCAAGGCGTTCGCCAAGGACGTGATGGCCGGGGCAGGCGTCCCGACCGCCCGCAGCTACGTCTGCACCAGTCCCGCTGAGATCGACGCCGCCCTCGATGCCTTCGGCGCCCCGTACGTCGTCAAGGACGACGGTCTCGCCGCAGGCAAGGGCGTCGTTGTCACCGGCGACATCGAGGCGGCCCGCGCCCACGCCCTGGCCTGCGACCGCGTGGTGATCGAGGAGTTTCTCGACGGCCCCGAGGTCAGCCTCTTCGCGATCACGGACGGCACCACCGTGCTGCCGCTCCAGCCCGCGCAGGACTTCAAGCGCGCCCTGGACAACGACGAGGGCCCGAACACCGGCGGCATGGGCGCGTACTCCCCGCTCCCGTGGGCCGACCCCAAGCTGGTCGACGAGGTCATGCAGTCGGTGCTCCAGCCGACCGTCGACGAGCTCCGCCGCCGCGGCACCCCGTTCTCCGGGCTGCTGTACGCGGGCCTCGCGATCACGTCGCGCGGCGTCAGGGTGATCGAGTTCAACGCCCGTTTCGGTGACCCCGAGACCCAGGTGGTCCTGGCCCGTCTGAAGACTCCGCTGGCCGGTGTCCTGCTGGGCTCCGCCAACGGCACCCTGGACGAGCTGCCCGCGCTCAAGTGGCGCGACGAGGCCGCTGTCACCGTGGTCATCGCCTCGCACAACTACCCGGGTACGCCGCGTACGGGTGACCCCATCGAAGGGCTCGACGATGTGGCGGCGCAGGATGCCCCGCACGCGTACGTCCTGCATGCGGGGACCAGGCGGGACGGCGACACGATCGTCAGCGCGGGCGGCCGTGTGCTGTCGGTGACCGCGACCGGCAAGGACCTCGCGGCCGCCCGTGAGCGCGCCTACACGGCGGCGGGCCGGATCCGGCTCGACGGTTCGCAGCTCCGTACGGACATTGCCCAGAAGGCCGCAGAGGCCTGAGACCGGACTGGACCGGACTGGTCCGGACCGGGCTGGACCGGGGACCCGGCGAGCCGAAACCGGACCCGTCCGGTCCGCTCCGGATCGGACGGGTCCGCTCCGGATCGGACGGGTCCGCTCCGGATCGGACGGGTCCGCTCCGGAGCAGGGCGCGGGGGCCGGGTACGTCATCCCCGAACGGCCCGTCCCCGGCCGCGGCTCAAGACACCCCGGACCCCCCGTCGACACCCATTGACGCGCCGCTGCCTCAAGGACAGCGGCGCGTCAGCACCTTTGCCCAAAGCCATTCCATCGAGTGACGGCTGAGCCATCCGGATGACGCCCGCCGAGGCCCCAACTAGGGTGCGGCGCAAGCATTCCGGCACTTGGCCCACTGGCATTGCGATGTCAGTGACGGGTGCCACAGTGGGGGAGTGAACAACACCGCCGCGGGGGCAGAGGGGGTGACGTCCGGCAGTGTCCGGTACCGGTACAAGTAAGGAGCTGGGTGCGCAGAGTGCGCGTGCCCGCGCTCTGGCTCTGCTGCGCATCCGCAGCAGAGCGACCGCCGCAGCCATCCTGCCGTCGGCGGTGGCCGTCGTGCTGCTCGTCGCCGGCGCACAGGGCCACGCCGTCGGCAGCGGCTGGGACACGGCGCGCTGGGCCGTGACGGCCTGCGCGGCCGTCGTGCTCCTGCTCGCCGCGGCGGTCGCGGTCGCGATCGTGCGGGCGAGGCCGGCGGTCAGTCCGACCGTCCCGCTCCCGGAGGACGCCGCCCCCGATCTCTACCGCCTGGTCAGGGACCTCGCCGAGCGGCTCGGGGTTCCCGCGCCCTCGGCGATGGCACTCACGCCCGACTGCGACAGCTGGCTGGAGGACCGTACACACCCCTCGGCGCAGCCCGGAGCGGATCAGGGAGCGCGTTTCGCGGGCCGGGCCCGCCGTCGGGTGCGGGCGGCGCCCGTGCTGGTCATCGGTTCGCCGTTCCTGTGGTGGATGCGGGTCGCGGAGCTACGGGCGGTGCTCGCCCCGGTCGTCGCGGGCACGGGCCCCTCCGCGCATCCCGACATAGCCGCGGCGCGTCGTTTCGTACGAGGGCTGGACGGAGCGGTTGCCGACGCGGCCACGCCCGTTTCCGGGCCGCTGTCCGGGGTGCGCAGAGTGCCGCGGGCCTTCGTCGGCCGGGTCGCCCTGTTGCTGCTGCGCACCTGTCGTACCCATGCCGTGGAGATGGAGCGGGGCGTCGCCGCCGCCGCGTCGGATCGTGCACAGGGTGTGGATTACGGGCTGCGGATCGTCGCCCAGGAGCAGGTCGGCCTCGCCTACGCGGGCTGGGACCGGCTGCTGACCCGCGTCGCGCTGCCCGCCTGGCAGATGGGCCGCTGGCCGTCCCGGCTGGACGCGGGTGTCGTGTCCGCCCTCACCGAGCTCTCCCGCCGCGACCGGCTTGCCGGCGGATTCACCTCGCGGCTCGGCGAGCGCCCCGCCTGTGACCTCCTGGAGGAGCCGGGTGCGGCCGACGAGGCGGCATCGCTGCTGGCGGCCCGGCTCTTCCACGGCGGGCCGGCGGAGACCGGTCCGGACTGGTCGCCGGTCGACTGGCAGCAGTATCCGGAAGAGGTGGTCGACCGGAAGTGGCGCATTGAGGCCGCACGCCTGCACCGTGTCCTCGACTCGATGGGTACGGCGCCCGCCTCGTCCGACGACGGCTCCTCGGACGATCCCGACCGTCCCGCGTTTCCTGTCGACGCCACAGTGCCCACGCTTGCCCGTGTCGTCGAGCATCTGGCAGGCCGGTGCGGGAGCGGCGAGGAGCTCGCGGCCGGGATCAGCGCCGCGGTGGCCCGTGAGGAGGCGGCGGCCCAACAACCCCCGGTCGGCGGCACATCGAGCCCGGTGGGCGCCCGGAGCGCCGCTCGCACGGGTGGGGACGTCCTGGATTTCTGGGGCCCCGATTTCCTCCCGCTCTTCCCGCTCCAACCACCCCGTACGGGTACGGAACTGCTCGCCGACCATGTCGCGGCGATGGTCTGCTGCGCCGCCGTCGACACGGCGGGCGCGGCGCCCGGACTCGACTGGCTCGACGGTCCCGCGCTGCTGGTCGGCGGCGAGCGCCGGGCGGATCTGGGCAGCCCCGTCCTCAGCCTGGTGGAGGACGGGGACGCGGAGCCGCTGCGTTCCTGGCTCGCCTCGGTCGGCGTGCGCACCGACAAACCCGTCCGTCTCGTCTGAACCACGGACATACGGTGCCGGGCGCTGCCCCGGCACCGCCGAGAGCTGGACTACCCGCGTGAGGGAGCAAGTTCGAGAGACCTTTCGACCAGCGGGACAAGGTCGTGGCCGAGCTGCCTCGGCCTGCGAGGGGACACCAGGTGAAGAGCGCCGGAAAGGCCGTGGCACAGCCGAGCCGCAGGCTCCCTGGAACGAGATCGTGTCCGGGCCGTGGAGGGGAGGCCACTACTGGACGGACACCCTGGGCGAAATTCATCAAGCCGTGGTCGGTGGCAAGTCGAGCTGGTCATCAGCCTGCTCACTCGCCCCGGCCACGGACCTGCCGAGGACGTCGACCACCTGGCCGCCGAGATCCCCGACGGCCCACGCACTGCCGGGCGCTCCATACCGTCCAGCAGTCGGCCCGGAGCGCCGCCCAGGCTGTCCGCGACGGATACGTCACCCTGGTCCGGTGCAACGGTGCAACGGTGTCGCCCGCCGGGCCGAGTCTTGAAGCGACGAGCATGGCCACGACGGCGTCGCCGGGGGCCACCGTACCCCCAATACCCGGAAGCATACGTTCCGTTCACGTCAATTCGCGACGAACGGTGACGGAGTGCATGCGTTATGTGATGTGCTGGGGATCAACGCTGACAGTCGGCACACCACAGTTGTCTCGGGGGACCAGAGAGGGAAGCGGTATGGGGGCGGAGCAGATTCGTCGATGGGAGTCGGGTGCCCTCGCGCACGCCGTCTCCGACCCCTTCGGCCAGGGCCCGCTGCCCTGGCTGCGCGGCAGTGAGAACTACTTCGACGACACCGGACATGTCGTCCCCTGGTACGCGGACCACACCCTGGCCCGCAGCTCCACCGACGGTGGCACCCACACGGCCGACGATGTGCGCCGCCAGATCAAGGGCTTCACCTCCACGGGCGCCGCGGCCCCCGGAGAGGCGATCGACTTCCACATCACCGTGGACCCGCCCCAGCAGTTCTCCGTGGACATCTACCGCATCGGTCACTACGGGGGCGACGGCGCCGCCAAGATCACCACAAGCCCCCGGCTCTCCGGCATCGTCCAACCCGCCCCGCTCACCGCCGACCGCACGGTCTCCTGCCACCACTGGTGGCAGTCCTGGCGGCTGCAGATCCCCACCTACTGGTCGATCGGCGCGTACGTCGCCGTGCTCACCACGGTCGACGGATACCGCTCCCACATCCCGTTCACGGTCCGCGACGACCACCCGGCCGATCTGCTGCTGGTCCTGCCCGACGTCACCTGGCAGGCGTACAACCTCTACCCGGAGGACGGCCACACCGGCGCCAGCCTCTACCACGCCTGGGACGAGCACGGCCGCCTCCTGGGCGAGGAGGACGCCGCGGTCACCGTCTCCTTCGACCGCCCGTACGCGGGCGCCGGTCTGCCGCTCCACGTCGGTCATGCCTACGACTTCATCCGCTGGGCCGAGCGGTACGGCTACGACATCGCGTACGCCGACACCCGCGATCTGCACGCGGGCCGGATCGACCCGGGCCGCTACCGGGGCCTGGTCTTCCCCGGCCACGACGAGTACTGGTCGGTGCCCATGCGCCGTACCGCCGAACTCGCCCGCGACGGCGGCACCTCGCTCGTCTTCCTCTCCGCCAACACCATGTACTGGCAGGTCAGCCTTTCCCCGTCACCGTCCGGCGTGCCGGACCGGCTGCTCACCTGCCGCAAGCGCCGTGGCCCGGGGAAGCCCGCGCTCTGGCGCGAGATCGACCGCCCCGAGCAGCAGCTCCTCGGCATCCAGTACGCGGGCCGGGTCCCGGATCCGCACCCCTTGGTCGTGCGGAACGCCGAGCACTGGCTGTGGGACGCGACGGGCGCCGGCGAGGGCGACGAGATCCAGGGTCTGGTCGCGGGGGAGGCCGACCGTTACTTCCCGCGCACCGCACTCCCCGAGCACGAGAACCGCATCCTGCTCGCCCACTCCCCGTACCGGGACAGCGAAGGAGCCAAGCGCCACCAGGAGACCTCCCTGTACCGCGCCCCCTCCGGCGCTCTCGTCTTCGCCTCCGGCACCTTCGCCTGGTCCCCGGCGCTCGACCGCCCCGGCCACGTGGACACCCGTATCCAGCGCGCCACTGCCAATCTCCTCGACCGCATCTGCAAACGCGACTGACCTGGTTCGCAGATCCCCGCACACCCTTCATCCGATCTCGTCGGGCGTGCAGCTCACATGTAACTCCCCTACAGCTGGGGCGTTTTGTGACGTGGGGCGCTGTGGCGTCGACGGTGTCCTTCGGGCCCCGTCCCGGCAGGGGCCCGGCGTACCGGGCAGGGCCGATCGAGGAATGCGGGCGGCCCCGCTCCACCCCACTCCCACCGCATACGGGAGAATCGGTACGACTCCTGGATCAACCTACGCGGAGGCAGCGTGTCCGGATTTGTAGAAAAGCCCGAGCCAGTGCAGGTCCCGGGGCTCACCCACCTCCACACCGGCAAGGTGCGCGACCTGTACCGGAACGAGGCGGGCGACCTCGTCATGGTCGCCAGCGACCGTATGTCCGCGTACGACTGGGTCCTGCCCACCGAGATCCCCGACAAGGGCCGGGTGCTCACCCGGCTCTCGCTGTGGTGGTTCGACCAGCTCGCCGATCTCGTACCGAACCACGTCCTGTCCACGGAGCTCCCCGACGGAGCCCCTGCTGACTGGGCCGGCCGGACGCTGATCTGCAAGTCGCTGCGGATGGTCCCGGTCGAGTGCGTCGCCCGCGGCTACCTCACCGGCTCGGGACTCGTCGAATACAACGAGTCCCGCACGGTCTGCGGCCTCGCACTGCCCGAGGGCCTCGTCGACGGCTCCGAACTCCCGGCGCCGATCTTCACCCCCGCCACCAAGGCGGCCGTCGGCGACCACGACGAGAACGTGAGCTACGAGGAGGTGGCCCGCCAGGTCGGCGCGCAGACCGCCGCCCAGCTGCGCCGCATCACACTGGACGTGTACAGCAAGGCCCGTGACATCGCGCGCGAGCGCGGGATCATCCTCGCCGACACGAAGTTCGAGTTCGGCTTCGCTCCCACGGCCGACGGCGGTGAGGAGCTGATCATCGCGGACGAGGTGCTGACCCCGGACTCCTCCCGCTTCTGGCCCGCGGCCACCTGGGAGCCGGGCAAGGCCCAGCCCAGTTACGACAAGCAGTTCGTGCGTGACTGGCTGACCTCGCCGGCCTCCGGCTGGGACCGCAAGAGCGAGCAGCCGCCCCCGGCGCTGCCCCAGGAGATCGTGGACGCGACCCGGGCGAAGTACCTGGAGGCGTACGAACTCCTCACCGGCACGCCCTGGCAGTAAGCAGCCCCCGGAACACGAAGAAGCCCCCCGACCGAAAGGCCGGGGGGCTTCTTACTGAACAGAGCGGACGACCAGGTTCGAACTGGCGACCTCAACCTTGGCAAGGTTGCGCTCTACCAACTGAGCTACGTCCGCAAGCGCCGAAGCGCGATGACCACTATACCCATCCTCGCTCGCGTGCGAGACGCACCGCCGCATGACGGTTCTCCGCCCCGAGCTTCGAGGCGGCCGCGGAGAGGTAGTTCCGTACGGTTCCCTGCGACAACGACGCCCGCTCCGCGATCTCCGCGACCGGCGCGCCGTCGGCCGCCAGCTCCAGCACCTCGGCCTCGCGCGCGGTCAGCGGCGAGTCCCCGGCGGAGATCGCGTCGGCCGCCAACTCCGGATCCACATAACGGTTTCCGTCATGCACGGTACGGATGATCCCAGCCAGCTGCCGGGCACTGACAGTCTTCGGTACGAAGGCCCGCACGCCTGCCGCGAGTGCCCTCTTCAGATGTCCCGGCCGGCCGTGACTCGTCACGATCATCGTCCGGCAGCCGGGCAGTTCGGCCCGCAGGGATGTGGCAACACTCACACCGTCGGCGCCCGGCATCTGAAGATCGAGGACCGCCACATCGGGGCGATGGGCCCGTGCCATGGCCAGGGCCTCCGGGCCGGTCGCCGCCTCCGCGACCACCACGAGGTCGTCCTCCAGGGCGAGCAGCGCGGCCAGCGCGCCCCGGATCAGATGCTCGTCGTCGGCGAGCAGCACTCGTACAGCCGTCATCGTCGCTCCTCCTGAAGAGCCGGGGCAAGGGCCGGGTCCGTGCGCGGCAGCGGGGTCGTGGCCGTCAGCCGGAACAACCCGTTCCCCGCCGGACCCGCGTCCAGCGAACCGTCGAGTGCGTGAAGCCGCTCCCGCAGCCCGGCCAGCCCGGAGCCGCCCGGCCCGGCGACGGCCCGCGGCGCCCCGTCGTTCTCCACGTCCAGCACCACCGCGTCCGCCGAAGCGCGCAGCCGGATCGTGCAGTGCCGCGGATCGCCGTGCCGCAGCACATTGGTCGCCGCCTCCCGCACCACCCAGCCGAGCGCCGCATGCACGGGCGCGGGCAGCGGACCGCCGTCATGGCCCTCCACCGCGCATTCGATCCCGGCCGCCCGCAACACGCTCTGTGCGCCCATGAGTTCGGTACTCAGATCGGCCTCCCGGTATCCACGTACGACATCGCGCACCTCCTGCTGGGAGGCGCGGGCGATGCGCATCACTTCGACCATCTGGTCCATGGCCGCCGGCTTGCCGCGCTGGGCCAGCTCCACCGCCAGCTCGCTCTTCAGCGCGATCACGTCCAGATTCCGGCCCAGGACGTCGTGCATGTCCCGGCCGAACCGCAGCCGCTCCTCGGCGACAGCCAGCCGGGTCTCCACGTCCTGCGCCTCACGGAGCTTCCACATCACGCCCAGCGACCAGGCGGACATCCGCGTGGTGCCGGACATCATCCCGCTGCCGAACGCCGTCGCGAGAAGCGCTGAGGTCATCAGCGCACCGCCGCCGCCGAGCAGCCCCACCACGGCGCACACCCCGGCCGAGACGGCGGCCTGCTGCAGCATCGACACCCACCCCGGCACGATGAGCACGAAAGCGCAGGAGAACGGCACCACACAGGCGCTGAACACATATCCCGGATCGGGGAATTCGCGGACACCCGTGTACGAGGCGAGGGCCAGCACCGCGGCCACGTTCGCCACCATCGACGCGGCTGCGACGACGGCCAGCCGCTGCTCCACGGCCGGCCCGCCCGAGAGCGCTCAGCCGCCCGGACATCGTTGTGCTCGTCATGCGGCAGCCACCTTCCCCGACTCCGACACGCTCTGCGCGATATCGAGAAATGCCTCTTCGAGCGAGGCCGACCGGGCATCGAGCCCGAGCAGCGTCACGTCCGACTCCCGCGCCCAGCCCAGCAGTTCATCCAGCGACTCCTGCAGCTGGTGGGTACGGATCTCGATCC
Organism: Streptomyces sp. NPDC002785; assembly: GCF_040295565.1. Classification (NCBI taxonomy): domain Bacteria; kingdom Bacillati; phylum Actinomycetota; class Actinomycetes; order Kitasatosporales; family Streptomycetaceae; genus Streptomyces; species Streptomyces sp. NPDC002785. The sequence goes on from NZ_JBEOVN010000049.1 coordinate 11,488, forward strand.
GGCGGCCATCGGCCGCGGCTCGCAGCGGCAGCGGAAGCCAGGCAGCCGGGACCCCTTCGGGCAGCTCGAACCGGATACGGGCGGGGCGGGCCGCCGTCACCTCGGCGGTGGTGCCCGCCGTCACGATCCGCCCCCGGTGCATGATCGCCAGCCGGTCGGCGAGCGCCTCGGCCTCCTCCAGGTAGTGCGTGGTGAGCAGGACGGTGATCCCGCCGTCGCTCAGCGCCCGCACCAACTCCCAGGTGTCGCGCCGTCCCTCGGCGTCGAGTCCGGTGGTCGGCTCGTCCAGGAACAGCACCTCGGGCCGGCCGAGCAGGGCCAGTGCGAGGTCGAGGCGTCGCCGCTCGCCGCCGGAGAGCTGCTTGACCCGTACGCCCGCCCGGTGGCTGAGCCCGACCAGCTCCAGCGCCTCACCGGTCGGCCGGGCGCCGCTGGTGCACCCCGCCCACATCCGTACGGTCTCGGTGACCGTCAGCTCGGACGGGAAGCCTCCTGGAGCATCACCCCGATCCGCGGCCGGACGGCGGCGCGCTCGCGGTACGGGTCGTGGCCGAGCACCCGCACCGTGCCGCCATCGGGCCGGGCCAGCCCCTCCTCTTTCCTGCGCCGTTCGTACCGAGCAGAGCGAAGAGTTCGCCGCGCGCCACCGAGAAGGAGACACCGGTCACGGCCTCGAAGCCGCCGGCATAGCGCCGCCGCACATCGCTCGCCTCGATCACGGGATCGATCGCCGAGTCGGTCGCGGAAACGATCGCGGAGTCCGTCATGGAACCGGTCGCGGGATCGTCTGTGCTGTCTGCCACGGTGCCGCCCGCACGGTCGCTGGGAATGTCGTCGCTGGTCATGCCTACAGATTTCCGCCGGATCGGCGCCGCGAGCAGTGCGAGCTGTCACCACTGCTCATGACAAACGTCATGAGCATGAGGCAAGGAGCGCGGGTGGGAATACGACGAAGGCCCTGGTCGATATCGACCAGGGCCTTCAAAAAACCGATCAAGAGCGGACGACGAGATTCGAACTCGCGACCCTCACCTTGGCAAGGTGATGCTCTACCAACTGAGCCACGTCCGCATTGCTGCCGCTTATGGTACTCCCCTTGAGGAGATCCATCGAGCGGTGCGAGCACTACTCTACCCGATTCACCGGAGTGGTCGGTAAGAGCGATGCAGAGCGGGTGACAGGAATTGCACACTGCGCCTTCCCCCTGGAAGGGGGATGTTCTGCTACTGAACTACACCCGCACGCTGCGTGAGGTTCGGCTTTGCGGCCTTGCCCCTCGGCGTGCTCCAGACTTTAGCCGACCCGCAGGGGGGTAGTGCAAGTCGGTGGCCACGGGGTGTCGCCGAGGGGTGTGCCGGAGTGTTGGCGGCCGGTCGCCGACCGGCCCCGGCGGCGGGTCCGGGCGGTCTGTCCGCGGGCCCGGTTCTCAACTGGCTTCGCGGAACGCCTCGTAGACCTTCTTGGGGATCCGGCCGCGGGCCGGCACCTCCATCTGGTGGGAGCGGGCCCAGGCGCGCACGGCCGCCGGGTCCGGTGCGAGTGAGGTGTGCCGGTAGAACGCAGGGGTCTTGCCGCGCTTACTGGCATTTGTCTGCTTTCGACCGGCCGCCATGTACGGCGCCAGGGCCTTGCGCAGTTTCTTTGCATTGGACGGATTGAGGTCGATCTCGTACGACTTCCCGTCCAGGGCGAAGGTAACCGTTTCCGCCGCTGCTCCCCCGTCGATGTCGTCGAAGAGCCTGACCACTACGCGCTGAGCCACGGATATCGGTCCTTTCCTACGGCATCGGCGCGTCTGGGACATGTGCTGATGCCGGCCTTCCGGCTGTCAGGCGGATGCGAGTCGACCGGTGTCGACTGTTTAGGGGCAATGCTGCATTCCCCGGTAATCATTTGTACAGCGGTGGGTGCCGCATTGTGAAGCCCACCCAATTACCTCCGCGTGTCAGCCTTCTATGTGTGCTGCCGATGAGGATTTTTTGCAGGACTTTCCCCATGTGTTGTCACGGCCGATATCTGGGCGTGATCAAGGACTCTCGATATCTACCCGCGTAGAATTTCTGGCCAGGTAGGCTGAGGGAACCTGCGGGGGTCTGGGGAACCCCCCGGAGAAACAGCCGCACCACACCACCACCGGGAGTGCCAGTGGCACGCGTCGTAGTCGACGTCATGCTCAAGCCCGAGATCCTCGACCCGCAGGGACAGGCGGTGCAGCGCGCACTGCCCCGTCTCGGCTTCGAGGGAATCGCGGGCGTACGTCAGGGAAAGCGTTTCGAGCTCGAGGTCGAGGGGCCGGTCGACGACGCCGCCCTCAGCCGTATTCATGAGATGGCCGAGACTTTCCTCGCCAACACCGTCATCGAGGACTTCACCGTGACGGTGGAGAAGGCCGAGGAGCCGAAGTGACTTCCCGTATCGGAGTCGTCACCTTTCCCGGCACGCTCGACGACAAGGACAGCCTGAGGGCCGTGCGGGTCGCGGGCGCCGAACCCGTATCGCTGTGGCACCGCGACAAGGACCTGCACCAGGTCGACGCGGTCATCCTGGCGGGCGGCTTCTCCTACGGCGACTACCTGCGGGCCGGAGCCATCTCCCGCTTCTCGCCGGTCATGGAGACGATCATTGAGAACGCGCGGGCCGGGATGCCGGTCCTCGGTATCTGCAACGGCTTCCAGATTCTGACCGAGGCACATCTGCTGCCCGGCGCGATGCTGCAGAACAACCACCTGCACTTCATCTGCCGCGACCAGAAGCTGCGCGTCGAGAACGCGGAGACGGCCTGGACCTCGGACTACTCCGCGGGTCAGGAGATCTCCGTACCGCTCAAGAACATGGACGGGCGATACGTCGCCGACGAGCGCGTGCTCGACGAGCTGGAGGCGGAGGGCCGGGTGGCCTTCCGCTACCTGGACATGAACCCCAACGGCTCGCTGCGCGACATCGCCGGCATCACCAACGCCGCGGGCAATGTCGTCGGTCTGATGCCGCACCCGGAGCACGCCGTCGAGCCGCTGATCGGAACCGGTCGTACCGACGGCCTCGGTTTCTTCACCTCGATCATCAAGAAGCTGGTCAACGCATGAGCCTGGATACGGTCAAGCACGCGGCCGAGACCCCGGACGTCGAGCAGCCCTGGAAGGAGCTCGGCCTCAAGGAGGACGAGTACGCCCGGATCCGCGAGATCCTGGGCCGCCGTCCCACCGGCGCCGAGCTCGCCATGTACTCCGTGATGTGGTCCGAGCACTGCTCGTACAAGAGCAGCAAGGTCCACCTCAAGCAGTTCGGCGAGAAGGTCCCCGTCAACGACGCGATGCTCGTCGGCATCGGTGAGAACGCCGGTGTGGTCGACGTCGGTCAGGGTTACGCGGTCACCTTCAAGGTCGAGTCGCACAACCACCCCTCGTACATCGAGCCCTACCAGGGCGCGGCGACCGGCGTCGGCGGCATCGTCCGCGACATCCTCGCCATGGGTGCCCGCCCGGTCGCGGTCGTCGACCCGCTGCGCTTCGGTGCGGCCGACCACCCCGACACCAAGCGCGTCCTGCCGGGCGTCGTCGCCGGTATCGGTGGCTACGGCAACTGCCTGGGTCTGCCGAACATCGGCGGCGAGGTCGTCTTCGACGCCTGCTACCAGGGCAACCCGCTGGTCAACGCCGGCTGCATCGGCGTGATGAAGCACGAGGACATCCACCTGGCCAAGGCCTCCGGCCCCGGCAACAAGGTGATCCTGTACGGCGCCCGTACCGGCGGCGACGGCATCGGCGGTGTCTCGGTGCTGGCCTCGGAGACCTTCGATTCGACCGGCCCGGCGAAGCGCCCGGCCGTCCAGGTCGGCGACCCGTTCCAGGAGAAGCTCCTCATCGAGTGCACCCTGGAGATCTTCGGCGAGAAGCTCGTCGCGGGCATCCAGGACCTCGGCGGCGCCGGTCTCTCCTGCGCCACCTCCGAGCTGGCCTCGGCCGGTTCCGGCGGTATGCGCGTCGAGCTGGACACGGTTCCGCTGCGCGACTCCTCCCTCTCGCCCGAGGAAATCCTCATGAGCGAGTCGCAGGAGCGCATGTGCGCGATCGTCGAGCCGCAGCACGTCGAGCGCTTCCTGGAGATCTGCGAGAAGTGGGACGTCATCGCCACCGTCATCGGTGAGGTGACCGAGGGATCGCAGCTGGAGATCTTCTGGCACGGCGAGCAGATCGTCGACGTGCCGCCGCGGTCCGTCGCCCACGAGGGCCCGACGTACCACCGCCCGTTCGCCCGCCCGTCCTGGCAGGACGCGTTGCAGGCCGACGACGCGGGCAGGCTGGCCCGTCCGGCGAACGGTGCCGAGCTGCGCGAGCAGGTCCTCAAGCTGGTCGCTTCGCCGAACCAGGCGTCGAAGTCCTGGATCACGGACCAGTACGACCGGTTCGTTCAGGGCAACACCGTGCTCGCGATGCCCGAGGACGCCGGCATGGTCCGGATCGACGAGAAGTCGAACCTGGGCGTGGCCATGGCGACCGACGGCAACGGCCGGTACGCGAAGCTCGACCCGTACACGGGTGCGCAGCTCGCGCTGGCGGAGTCGTACCGCAATGTCGCCGCCTCCGGCGCCAAGCCGCTCGCGATCTCGGACTGCCTGAACTTCGGTTCGCCCGAGGACCCGGATGTCATGTGGCAGTTCGCCGAGGCCACCCGTGGTCTCGCGGACGGCTGCCTGGAACTGGGCACCCCGGTCACCGGCGGCAATGTGTCGCTGTACAACCAGACCGGCGAGACGGCGATCCACCCGACGCCGGTCGTGGCCGTGCTCGGTGTGATCGACGATGTCACCCGGCGTACGCCGGTCGCCTTCGCGGAAGAGGGCCAGCTCCTCTACCTGCTGGGCGACACGCGTGAGGAGTTCGGCGGCTCGGCCTGGTCCGAGGTCATCCACAACCACCTGGGCGGCATGCCGCCCAAGGTCGACCTGGGCCGCGAGAAGCTGCTCGGCGAGATCCTGATCTCGGCCTCCCGCGACGGCATGATCGACGCGGCGCACGACCTCTCCGACGGCGGTCTGATCCAGGCGGTCACCGAGTCCTGCCTCCGCGGCGGGAAGGGTGCCCGGCTGGTCGTACCGGACGGTCTGGACGCGTTCACCTTCCTCTTCTCCGAGTCGGCGGGGCGCGCGGTCGTCTCCGTTCCGCGCAGCGAGGAGCTCCGCTTCAACGACATGTGCGGGGCGCGGGGTCTGCCTGCCACCCGTATCGGTGTCGTGGACGGCGAGGAGATCGAGATCCAGGGTGAGTTCGGCATTCCGCTGAGCGAGCTGCGGACGGCACACGAGGAGACCATTCCGGGTCTGCTCGCCTGACGCCTGATCCTGTTCGTGGACGGCCCCGCCCGGTTCATGGGCGGGGCCGTCCTCGGTCCGTCGTGTTCGGCGGATTCCGGAGTTCTGGGAATTCCGCCGAGCCGTATGCATATTTCCGGCTGATGGACTTTCGGGGTGCGGATGTGAACGGCCCGCGGAATTCCGTCCAGCCGGTGGGCCGGCGGTGTTCCGGTGGGTGGGCAGGCATTCGCCTCCGGCGGTACGGGCAGGGCTCGGACCGAGGCCGTCACCGGCGCGGGCGGCGCCGTGCTGCTGTGGCCGCACCATCCCGCCCACTAAAATGTACCGGGTAAAGATTTAATCCGAGATTAATTTTCATCCTGGTACAATGATGTCATGACTGAAAGGATGAGCCTGCGCGAGCGCAAGAAGCTCCAGACGCGACACCGTCTGCTGACCGCGGCCACCGAGCTCTTCGCCGAGCGCGGCTTCGACAAGGTCTCGGTCGCCGAGATCGCCGAGGCGGCCGAGGTATCGAAGATGACCGTCTTCAACTACTTCGCCGGCAAGGAGGACTTGGTCCTCGCTCCCATGGAGGAGCACATCGGCGATGTCGCGCGGGTGGTACGGGACCGGGCCCCCGGCGAGTCGGCGGTGGCAGCCGTGCGTCGTCAGTTCCTGGCAGCCATCGAGGCCCGTGACCCTTCCGCCGGGCTGAGCGATGCCCCCGTGGTGCTCGGGCTGTGCCGGCTGATCCAGGAGACCCCGGCGCTGCTCATCCGGGCCCAAGCGTTCTCCATGCGCTCCTTCGACCTGCTCGCCGAAGTCCTGGTCGAGGAGGGGGAGGAGCCGTCCATCGCCCGGATCGCGGCCGCCCAGCTGATCAGCACCCGCAACGTCCTCATCGCCGCGAATCAAATGCGGCTGCTGGCGGGGGAGCCGGCGGACGCGGTCGCGCCGGATGCCGTCGCGCTCGCCGAGCGTGGTTTCGGCCTGCTCGACAAGGGACTGGGCGGCTTCGCGACCAGGTCCTGAGGCTGCCGGCCCGACAGGGCTCAGGGCCGGTCCGGCCCTGAGCCGCCGGACACCCCTTGGACCGACCGGCACATGGGAGGCGGCGTCGCGGTGCCGGTCACGCACATCTGTGGCGTTGTCGTCAGTCAACAACGCTCCGCGTTGCCTCGACCCTCCGCCTTGCAACTGCACGCACCCAGCCCCCCGCTCCTTCTCCCACCCCCATCTGCCGCTCGGTCCTAGACTCCTGGACCATGCCGCCGTCCCAGAAACGAGCACGCCGCTACGACCCGGTCAGGACCCGCACCGCGGTCCTGGCGCAGTTCGCCCATGTCCGGGAAGCCGTCCGCACGCTGACGCCCGAACAGCTCGCGCTGCCGACCCGGCTCGGGGACTGGACCGTGCGCGAACTGGCCGTCCATCTGACCATGGCGCTCTCGCACGTCACACGGACTCTGGAGCTGCCCGCACCCGCCTCGCCCAAGCCCGATCTGACGCTCCTCGAATGGCCGTTCTCGACCGCGGGCCGGGCCGCCCGCATCGCCGACGACACGAAGGCGCTCACCGCCGACCGTCCGGACCTGGATGCGCTGTACGGGGAGGTGGCCGGGCGGTTCGAGGAGCTGGTGCCCGAGGCCCCCGGGGAGCGGCTGCTGGCGACCCGGGCCGGCGCGATGCGGCTGGCCGACTTCCTGGTCACACGTACCGTCGAACTCGTCGTGCACACCGACGATCTGAACGAGGCGGCCGGCCTCGGTATCCCGTACGACCGGCAGGCGCTCGCCGCCTGCACCCGGCTGCTCGCCGACGCCCTGGCGGAGAAGGCGCCGGGCGGCTCGGTCGAGGTGCGCGTCCCGCCGTTCGCCGTCGTCCAGTGCGTCCAGGGCCCCAAGCACACCCGCGGTACGCCGCCCAATGTCGTCGAGACCGATCCGCTCACCTGGATCCGTCTCGCCACCGGGCGTACGGAGTGGGCCCGGGCGCTCGACGCGGCGAAGGTCGGCGCCAGCGGTGAGCGGGCCGATCTCGCCGCGCTGCTGCCCCTGATGAAGTGAGGCGGAACCGGACGACTGCCCGGACCGTCCCAGGGCCATGCGGATACAACGTACGGCCGCCGGAGTCCTGGCCCTCCTCGCCCTTTCCGCCTGCGGTACGGAGACTGGCGCCGGGGCCGGTTCGGGGTCCGGTTCCGGCAGTGGCGCCGTGCGGACCGATCTGCCCGTCACCGGTGTCCGCTGGGATGTCGGCTCGGTAACGGCCGACGGGAAGCGGACCGCCGCCCCTTCCGGCGCCCATGTAGAGATCGACTCCAAGGGCCGGGGCACCGGGAACTACGGCTGCAACCACTTCACCGCCGATGTCCGCATCGACGGCGGGACGATCAACGTCGGGCAGGGCACGAGCACCTCAATGGCCTGCGAGAAGGACGTCCAGCGGTTCGAGGCGGCGTTGTCCCGCACGTTCAGCGGCGAACTCACCATGGCTGTGGCGGAGAGGACCCTCACCCTGACCGCGGAGAACGGCGACTCCATCGCCCTCAGGGCGCAGCCGCCGGTCCCGCTCACCGGCACCACCTGGACGGTCACCACCCTGGTCTCCGGCACGGTCGCCTCCTCGTTGCCCGCGGGTGCGCAGGAGAAAGCGCGGATCGTCTTCGGCAAGGACGGCTCCGTACAGGGCACCCTCGGCTGCAATTCGTTCCGCGGCACCGCGAAGGTCTCCGGTTCCACCATCACGTTCGGCCGGATCGACGGCACCAAGATGATGTGCCCGGCCCCCCGGATGAAGCTGGAGCGCGAACTGCTCGCGGTCCTGGACGGCCGGACGACGTACCGGATCGATCAACGCACCCTGTCCCTCACCGCGGCGAACGGCAAGGGACTCGGCGCATCCGCCACCGAGGCAACGGGCTGACTCAGGAACGCGTCGGGTACGGCAGCAGGTCGGCGTCCGGCCGGCCCAGTCAGCCCGCAGCTCGGCCAGCAGCTCCGGCTCCACGGCGGCGCAGCCGGGCAGAACTGTCGGACGTCGGACGCGAGCCTGACCGAGTGGTCACCGAGAGGCTGCATGGAGCAGGGGCCTGCCAATCGGGCATGTCTCGTACAGCGGACTCCCCGGCCCGGCGCGTGCAACCCACCGCGGACTTCCCGGCGCCGCCTCGCGCGAGGCCCCGAGAAGCCGCATACCGGGCTCTCGGGTGTGAGGCTCGCCACGAAACGGACGTTCGGCAGGACTCCGCGCCTGAGCGCCGATCGGCTCACCGAGCGCCACCATCCGACCCGGCTGATCCCCGTGCCCCGAGTGGCCGGAACCAGTCGGTAACCGGCCGCTGGTCGGGGCGGATGCCGCCCTGCGGCCGTTCCGCGCCCCGTCCCGCACCTCACCGCACCCCGGAAGCGATCACTCCGAGTGATCGCCAGAGCCGACCCCCGAGCCGCCTTTGGGGGCGCTTCCCCGGTGCTCCAGCCCGGTATCCCGAATTCGGACCAGTGGTCGATCTCGCCTACACTCGGTGGCGTGCCCCGTGGTGATGGACGACTCAACCACGACCTGCTCCCCGGAGAGAAAGGCCCCCAGGACGCTTGTGGCGTCTTCGGTGTCTGGGCTCCGGGTGAAGAGGTCGCCAAGCTCGCCTATTTCGGACTGTATGCCCTGCAGCACCGTGGACAGGAGTCCGCGGGTATCGCAGTGAGCAACGGGTCCCAGATCCTGGTCTTCAAGGACATGGGACTGGTCTCGCAGGTCTTCGACGAAACGTCTCTGGGATCTCTCCAGGGCCATATCGCGGTCGGCCATGCCCGCTACTCCACCACCGGCGCCTCGGTGTGGGAGAACGCGCAGCCGACGTTCCGTGCGACCGCGCACGGCTCGATCGCCCTGGGTCACAACGGCAACCTGGTCAATACGGCCCAGCTCGCCGAGATGGTCGCCGCCCTTCCCCGCAAGGACGGCCGCGCCACCCAGGTCGCCGCGACGAACGACACCGATCTGGTGACCGCGCTGCTCGCAGGCCAGACCGATGAGGACGGCAAGCCGCTCACCATCGAGGAGGCCGCCGCGAAGGTGCTCCCCGATGTGAAGGGCGCCTTCTCCCTCGTCTTCATGGACGAGCACACCCTTTACGCCGCCCGCGACCCGCAGGGCATCCGCCCGCTGGTTCTCGGCCGTCTCGAGCGCGGCTGGGTGGTGGCCTCCGAGTCCGCCGCCCTCGACATCTGCGGTGCCAGCTTCGTCCGTGAGATCGAGCCGGGCGAGCTCGTCGCCATCGACGAGAACGGCCTGCGATCCTCGCGCTTCGCGGAAGCGAAGCCCAAGGGCTGCATCTTCGAGTACGTCTATCTGGCCCGCCCCGACACCGACATCGCCGGGCGCAACGTCTACCTCTCCCGCGTGGAGATGGGCCGCAAGCTGGCCGCCGAGGCCCCCGTCGAGGCCGATCTGGTCATAGCGACTCCGGAGTCCGGCACCCCCGCCGCCATCGGTTACGCGGAGGCCAGCGGCATCCCGTTCGGCGCCGGACTGGTGAAGAACGCCTATGTCGGCCGGACCTTCATCCAGCCGTCCCAGACCATTCGCCAGCTGGGTATCCGCCTCAAGCTGAACCCGCTCAAGGAAGTCATCAAGGGCAAGCGCCTGGTGGTCGTCGACGACTCGATCGTCCGCGGCAACACCCAGCGCGCACTGGTCCGGATGCTCCGCGAGGCCGGCGCCGCCGAGATCCACATCCGGATCTCGTCCCCGCCGGTGAAGTGGCCCTGCTTCTTCGGCATCGACTTCGCGACCCGCGCCGAGCTGATCGCCAACGGCATGACGGTCGACGAGATCTGTACGTCGATGGGTGCCGACTCGCTCGCGTACATCTCGCTCGACGCGATGGTCGAAGCGACGACGATCGCCAAGCCGAATCTGTGCCGCGCCTGCTTCGACGGTGAGTACCCGATGGAGCTGCCGGACCCGGAGCTGCTCGGCAAGCAGCTGCTGGAGACCGAGCTGGCGGCAGGTCCTGCGGCAACCGCCGCGTCCGACGCCCTGCGTCGTCCGTGACGGCCCAGCCGTACACCCCTGGCCACCAGCCCCGTATTTCCACACGAAAGATCCCAGGCAATGTCTGAGACAACAGGTGCTTCCTACGCGGCAGCGGGCGTCGACATCGAGGCCGGCGACCGTGCCGTCGAGCTGATGAAGGAGTGGGTGAAGAAGACGCAGCGCCCCGAGGTCGCGGGCCTCGGCGGCCTCGGCGGTTTCGCCGGACTCTTCGACGCCTCGGCCCTCAAGCGTTATGAGCGTCCGCTGCTCGCCTCCGCCACCGACGGCGTCGGCACGAAGGTCGATCTCGCCCGCAAGATGGGCGTGTACGACACCATCGGCCACGACCTCGTCGGCATGGTCGTCGACGACCTGGTCGTCTGCGGTGCCGAGCCGCTCTTCATGACCGACTACATCTGCGTCGGCAAGGTGCACCCCGAGCGTGTCGCGTCCATCGTGAAGGGCATCGCCGAAGGCTGCGTCCTCGCCGGCTGCGCCCTGGTCGGCGGCGAGACCGCCGAGCACCCGGGTCTTCTCGGTCCGGACGACTTCGATGTCGCGGGCGCCGGTACGGGCGTTGTCGAGGCCGACCATCTGCTCGGCCCGGAACGTATCCGTAAGGGTGACGTCGTGATCGCCATGGCGGCGTCCGGTCTTCACTCCAACGGGTACTCGCTCGTCCGTCACGTGTTCTTCGACCGGGCCGGCTGGGCGCTGGACCGCGAGGTCGAGGAGTTCGGCCGGACGCTCGGCGAGGAGCTCCTGGAGCCCACCAAGATCTACTCGCTGGACTGCCTGGCCCTCACCCGTACGGCCGAAGTGCACGGCTTCAGCCACGTCACCGGCGGCGGCCTCGCCAACAACCTGGCCCGGGTCATCCCGGACGGACTGCACGCCAGGGTCGACCGCTCCACCTGGACGCCCGGTGCGGTCTTCGACCTGGTCGGCAAGGCGGGTCAGGTTGAGCAGCTGGAGCTGGAGAAGACGCTGAACATGGGCGTCGGCATGATCGCGATCGTCCCGGCCCAGTCCGTGGACGTCGCCCTGACGACGCTGGCCGACCGCGGGGCCGAGTCCTGGGTCGCGGGCGAGATCACCGAGCGCGGGTCGCACACCTCGGGTGCGGAGCTGGTGGGCGGCTACGCGCGATAGTGCGGAGCGGATGGGTGACCGGGGCCGCGCCCGGTCACCGCTCCGTCGTCGGACGCCGGACGGGCTCGATGCGCCGAAGGATGCCCTCGATCGCCGGGCGGGCCGGTTTCTGCCGCTCGGCGTGGAGATCGAGCCCATCGTCGCCGTCCGCAGACGGGGACCGAAGCCCGCCCGAGCGGCCGGATCGGATCGGGGTAGCACAGAACCCGGTCCGGGACAGGCCCGGACCGGGTTGATGTGTCAGCGCGAGGTCAAGCGCCGCGGCGCTGTGACGACGGACCGGACTGATCGTCCTCGTCCTCGTCCTCGTCGTCGTTATACAGATCCGCGTACTGTGCGTACGGGTCATCTTCCTTGTCGTCGTCCTCGAACGGCTCTGCGTTCGGTGGTTGACTCGAAGGCGATGCGCCCAGCTCATTGGCCAGACGCGACAGGTCAGTCCCGCCGCTGCTGTACTTCAGCTGGCGGGCGACCTTGGTCTGCTTGGCCTTTGCCCGGCCGCGCCCCATGGCTCGACCCCCTCGGTGACGGGGCTCGACGGCCCCAGAGTCTTGACACGCGTTCATGTTTCAGGACGGACTCTCGGCAGAGAGACCGTGCCCGTAGGGCTTTAACGGTACCTGCTTCCGCGGCCATACGGTACGCCGCCCGCATCACGTGCCCCGGAAGAGGACCGGCGAGAAGCCCCGTCCTCGCTGGTCAACTGCGATTTTAACCTCTTCTTGGCATGCGACCCGCCGACCGGCGTGAGACTTGTCTCGCTGGTCGGCGGGTCGCATGCCAAGAAGAGGGCGGCAGGCGAAGAAGAAGCGGGGACGCCGGGCGACGCCCCCGCTACTGTCAGCTACGGCGTGCTTCGGCCATTCGCTGTTCGGCGATCCGGTCGGCCGCGGCAGCCGGCGGAATGCCATCATCCTTCGCACGTGCGAATATGGCGAGCGTGGTGTCGAAGATCTTCGATGCCTTGGCCTTGCACCGGTCGAAGTCGAACCCGTTCAGTTCGTCGGCGACCTGGATGACACCGCCCGCGTTCACCACGTAGTCGGGTGCGTACAGGATCGACCGGTCCGCGAGGTCCTTCTCGACGCCGGGGTGTGCGAGCTGGTTGTTGGCCGCGCCGCACACCACCTTGGCGGTGAGTACCGGAACGGTGTCGTCGTTCAGCGCGCCGCCGAGCGCGCACGGGGCGTAGATGTCGAGGCCCTCGGTACGGATCAGCGCCGCGGTGTCCGCGGCGACGGCCACCGCGGGGTGCTGATCGGTGATGCGGCGGACGGACTCCTCCCGCACATCCGTGATCACGACCTCCGCGCCGTCCGACAGCAGGTGCTCGACCAGGTGGTGGCCGACCTTGCCGACTCCGGCGACCCCCACTTTTCGGCCACGTAGGGTCGGGTCGCCCCAGAGGTGCTGGGCGGAGGCCCGCATGCCCTGGAAGACACCGAATGCGGTGAGGACCGAGGAGTCGCCGGCGCCACCGTTCTCCGGGGAACGGCCGGTGGTCCAGCGGCACTCGCGAGCGACGACGTCCATGTCGGCGACATAGGTGCCGACGTCGCAGGCCGTCACGTAGCGGCCGCCGAGCGAGGCCACGAACCGGCCGTAGGCCAGCAGCAGTTCTTCGGACTTGATCTGCTCGGGATCCCCGATGATGACGGCCTTGCCGCCACCGTGGTCGAGACCGGCCATGGCGTTCTTGTACGACATACCGCGCGAGAGGTTCAGCGCATCAGCGACGGCCTCCTCCTCGGAGGCGTACGGGTAGAAGCGGGTGCCGCCGAGGGCTGGGCCCAGAGCGGTGGAGTGGATGGCGATGACGGCCTTGAGGCCGCTGGCACGGTCCTGGCAGAGCACGACTTGCTCGTGGCCACCCTGATCCGAGTGGAACAGGGTGTGCAGTACATCGACAGGCGCGCCGGTCACATCGGTCACTGTGGTGACTCCCAAGTACGAAGCGGCGGAGACCCTCCTGAAGGTGGGGAGGGCCCCGGATCGGCCGGCCCGGCCGGTCCGACTTGGCAAGAGCGTAAGTCCTACGCGCACGTAGATCTCTGCCAGTGCTGAGGATCACCCCCCGGCGGAGTACGGGCATGACACGATTTGCTGCATGTCGGTGGTGTCTTCAGTGCTCGTCCCCTACGCGTCCTACCTCCGGGTGTACGAGCCGCTGGCCGCCTTCCCGGAGCCCGAACGCGGCCACTGGGCCCGTTACGCAGGGCGATCCCGTATGCCCACGGCCCAGGACGAACTGCGCCGTTCGCTAGCCGACTTGGTGGCCACACCGCCGGTCGGCGTGCCGGCGCACGAGAGTGGGGACGCGTTCGTCGCCGAGATGGACGGTGTGGTGTGCGTCTGTCCGTGGCGGACCAGGCTGCGCGGCTGGCTGGCGCTGGACGAGCTGATGGAGATGTTCCCCGGACCGGTGCTCGACGCGGTGCTGCCGCCGGTGGTGCGCGGGCAGGTCGTCGCGGACCACGAGCGGTGGGCGGAGCGCAATCCGGACGCCAGGCCCTGGATCCTCACCTCGGTGTGGCAGGTCCCGGTGCGCTGGTTCGTGCTCTTCTCCGACGAGGAGCGGGAGTACGCGGAGGCGGGCGAGGACGGCGAGCCGCCCGTGCTGCGCTACCGGACGCCGATGGTCCAGGCCCGGCGCCGGCTGGCCCGGGCGCTGAGGACGCTGCGGGAGGCCGTGGACGAAGGGCCGCTGACCGAGGGGCTGGTGGATGTGGGGCGCTGGCTGGAGGAGTTCCATCCGCGCGCACTGGTCGAGCTGGACTACGCAGGTCTGGTGCACGCACTGCCGGCGGAGCAGCTCGCCGGGGACCGCTCGGCCGCCGATGTGGCCGAGGGCATCGCGGCGCTGCAGGCCGGCGACGCCGAAGGGGCGAGTGAGGCATACGGGCGGCTGGCGGAGCGCTGGCGGGCGGTAAGGAATCGTCAATTCGCGAACTGACGGGACCTCATCCCAGTCTGAACCTGTGACGCGTCCGGCACGTGAGGATGAAGTGGCGGAAGCATGCCTCAGCGATCTTAGGACCTACGTCCCGAACCGGGCCTTTGCCTCAAGCGTGATGGATAGCACTAACTGGGCCCTTGCGTCCTTCCCTACTCCTCGTGCCAAAATAGGACAAGGAGTCTGGGGAGGGCTCCATCCGTCCAATTAAGGGCGGATTGCTCAGCATTGCACGCTATGGGGGGTCTGATGGCTCCTGATCACTCTGTGACTGATCGTCACGGTGGTGTGACTGTCCGCTATGGCATGGTCCATCGGCTTCCGTCGCTGATGAACACCTGGGAGGGCAATTCCATCGGTTTGGCCGACGCGGCTGGACGGATGGTGTAGTTGTAGTGCCGAGGACAAGCCGTTCGTCCTATAACCGACTCGGCCCGCGTCCGCCATTTCGGGCAACGCGGGTCAAGGTGCAGAATTTAGAGGAAAGAACCGAGATGGTTCGGTTCTCCCGAGGAGGCCGCTCATGACCGCTCGCACCCCTGATGCCGAGCCGCTGCTGACCCCGGCTGAGGTTGCCACGATGTTCCGCGTGGACCCGAAGACGGTTACCCGCTGGGCCAAGGCGGGCAAGCTCACGTCCATCCGTACGCTCGGTGGACATCGCCGGTACCGCGAGGCAGAGGTCCGCGCACTGCTTGCGGGTATTCCGCAGCAGCGCAGCGAGGCCTGACACACCCCTGTCGCCGCGCCACAACCGGGCTTCCCGGGTCCCCCAACCCGTGCAGGCTCACCCATAGCTCCAAATGACGGGCGCCCGCCCCAACGGGCGCCATACCTGTGCAATACGGGTGCGTCGTTCGATCGCGCTGGACTCCGCCGGGTCCAGCGCGATCTTTTTTGTGCTCTCACGGCCCCGGAGGCCTTTCCTGCACGCTGCCCCGGGCGAGCCTTCCCTGCGCGCTGCCCCGGGCGGCTCGGGGGTCGTAGGAAACCGGGCGTCCGGTTGGCTCCGGCCGGGGTGCCGTGCGGGCTTGCACGGGTCTGTGCGGGACTGTTCCCGGCCGCCCCGGGGAAGCCGGGCCGGGGCGGTTCGGAAGGCCCCGTGGTGCTCCCGTCCGAGTGGTGCAATTGCACATATTAAATTCGCCAGTTGTAGGAAGGGTGTAAGGTCACTCCTCCTCAAAACTCTTTCGGTGACTCCCGTCACACTGCATGAGTCTTGCCAGGTACGAGCCTGCCACGTTCAAGAAGCGGAATACCTCGCCATTGGTCACCCGGTCGAAGGGCTTTCGTCCTGCGCCTCCCGGCCTTCCTGGGCGCCGCTCCGGCGCCCCGTGCGCGGGACTGGCGGCTCGGGCGGGGAAGTGGCCCGAAAGGCCGTCACGGGCTCCATGGCGAGCCGCAGGAGCTGATGGCAGATCGGGCAGTGGCGAGTGAGGTGGCGATAGCCGGAAGCGGTGGCCCGATGGGCGCGCAGGAGCGCGCGGGTCTCGTACTCGGTGGACACCGCCATACGCGCCGCCTCTCGGTGCACCGCCGCCCCGTGCCGGGAACAGGGGCAGCCCCTGGTGTCTGAGTACTCGTCGGCAGCTGCCGGAGTCAAGACGCGCGAAAGCCCGGATCCAGAAGGATCCGGGCTTTCGTTACTGCGGTCCTGACGGGATTTGAACCCGCGGCCTCCACCTTGACAGGGTGGCGAGCACTCCAAACTGCTCCACAGGACCAGGTTTTCGCTGCTGCCTTGCGGCTGGCTACGAAGACAGACTGTACAGCAGGTCAGCAGGTCCGGTCGACCTCACCGAAGGTGGTGGTTCCGTTACGGCTCCGACCGGGGCCCTCTCACGGGGCCACCGCGTCGATCGCCTTCACGATCCGCTTGTCGGAGACGGGGTAGGCCGTCCCCAGAGCGTGCGCGAAATAGCTGACCCGGAGCTCCTCGATCATCCAGCGGATGTCCAGGACCTCCTGCGGAACGGGCCTGCCCTGCGGCATCTGTTCGAGCAGCCAGGCGTACTCGTCCTGCATCTCGTGGACCTTCCCCATGCGCGTGGTGTCCCGCTGGACGGCCGTCGGCATCTGCTGGAGCCGACGGTCCACGGCGACCAGATAGCGCATCAGGTCGGGTAGCCGGCGCAGCCCGGTCGCTGTGACGAAGCCCGGCGGCACGAGGGCCGCGAGCTGGTCCCGTGCATCTGTGACGTTGTTGACCAGGACGAGGCTGTTGGTGGCCTTCAGACGCCGCTCGCAGGCCTGCCAGGCGGCCAGCACCTGCTGCACCTGCTTGACCGCGTGCTCGGTCAGCGCCACGAGGTCGGCGCGCACCTTGTCGTACAGCTTGCGGAACGACTCCTCGTCCCAGGCCGGGCCGCCGTGCGCACCGATCAGCCGGTCGGCGGCCGCCGTCGCGCAGTCCTCGAAGAGCGCCTGGATGGAGCCGTGCGGATTGCGGGACAGGGCCAGCTTCTGCTGGTTCGTCAGCTTGTCCGAGGCGAACTTGGCCGGGTTCACCGGGATGTTCAGCAGGATCAGCTTCCGGGTGCCGCGCCACATCGCCTGCTGCTGCTCGGCCTCGGTGTCGAAGAGCCGTACGGCCACGGTCTCGCTCTGGTCCACGAGCGCCGGGTACGCCTTGACCGGCTGGCCGGCCCGGCGGGTCTCGAAGATCCGGTTCAGCGTGCCGATCGTCCAGTCCGTGAGGCCCGAACGCTCGATGGACTCGCCAGAGGGCCCCGCGGTGGCCGCGGCGGCCTTGGAGAGGGCCTGACGGGCCTTGGGGCGCAGCTGGAGCTTCAGCGCCTCCAGATCCTTGTCCTCGGCCACCTTGCGGCGCCGCTCGTCGACGATCCGGAAAGTGATCTTCAGGTGGTCCGGGATGCGGGTCAGGTCGAAGTCGTCGGCCGTGACCGGGACGCCGACCATCCGCTGGAGCTCCCGGGCCAGCGTGACCGGCAGCGGCTCCTGCTGCGACATCGGGCCGCCGGAGGCGGACGGGACCGCCCGGTCCAGGAACTTGCCCGCGTAGTTCGGCGCGGGGACGTAGTGCCGGCGGATCGGCTTGGGCAGCGAGCGGATCAGCTCGGTGACCACTTCCTCGCGCAGGCCCGGAATCTGCCAGTCGAAGCCCTCGGCGGTGACCTGATTGAGCACCTGGAGCGGGACGTGGACGGTCACACCGTCCGCGTCCGCGCCGGGCTCGAACTGGTACGTCACCCTGAACTTGAGCTTCCCCTGCCGCCAGGAGTCCGGGTAGTCGTCCTTGGTGACGGCCCCGGCCTTCTCGTTGATGAGCATCGAGCGCTCGAAGTCCAGCGCGTCCGGCTCGTCGCGGCGCTTGTGCTTCCACCAGGAGTCGAAGTGCGCGCCGGAGACCACGTGCTCGGGGATGCGCTGGTCGTAGAAGTCGAAGAGCGTCTCGTCGTCCACGAGGATGTCGCGCCGCCGGGCGCGGTGCTCCAGCTCCTCGACCTCACCGAGGAGCTTGCGGTTGTCGTGGAAGAACTGGTGGTGCGTCCGCCAGTCGCCCTCGACCAGGGCGTTGCGGATGAACAGATCGCGGGAGGTCTCGGCGTCGATACGGCCGAAATTGATCTTACGCTGGGCGACGATCGGTACCCCGTACAGCGTGACCCGCTCGTACGCCATCACCGCCGCCTGGTCCTTCTCCCAGTGCGGTTCGCTGTAGGTGCGCTTCAGCAGATGCTGGGCCAGCGGCTCGATCCACTCCGGCTCGACCTTGGCGTTGACCCGCGCCCACAGCCGGGACGTCTCGACCAGCTCGGCCGACATCACGAACCGCGGCTGCTTCTTGAAGAGCGCCGATCCGGGGAAGATCGCGAACTTGGCGCTTCGGGCGCCCAGGTACTCGTTCTTCTCGGTGTCCTTCAGCCCGATGTGCGAGAGCAGCCCGGCCAGCAGCGAGGTGTGCACCGCCTGCTCCGGCGCATCCTCCTCGTTCAGGTGGATGTCCATCTGCTTGGCGACCGTGCGCAGCTGCGCGTAGATGTCCTGCCATTCGCGGATGCGCAGGAAGTTCAGATACTCCTGCTTGCACATCCGGCGGAAGCTCGACGAGCCGCGCTCCTTCTGCTGCTCACGGATGTACCGCCACAGATTCAGGAACGCCAGGAAGTCGGACGTCTCGTCCTTGAAGCGGGCGTGCTGCTGATCGGCCTGCGTCTGCTTCTCCGAGGGCCGCTCGCGCGGGTCCTGGATGGAGAGCGCAGCCGCGATCACCATGACCTCACGGGCACAGCCGTTGCGCTCGGCCTCGATGACCATGCGGGCCAGGCGCGGGTCGACGGGCAGTTGCGAGAGCTTCCGGCCGAGCTGGGTGAGCCGCTTCTTCGGATCTTTTTCGTCCGGGTCGAGCGCACCGAGCTCCTGAAGGAGCTGGATGCCGTCGCGGATGTTGCGGTGGTCCGGCGGGTCGATGAAGGGGAACTTCTCGATGTCGCCGAGGCCGGCCGCGGTCATCTGGAGGATGACGGAGGCCAGGTTCGTACGCAGGATCTCGGGGTCGGTGAACTCCGGACGGGTCAGGAAGTCGTCCTCGGAGTACAGCCGGATGCAGATGCCGTCCGATGTACGGCCGCAGCGGCCCTTGCGCTGGTTGGCGCTGGCCTGCGAGATCCGCTCGATCGGCAGCCGCTGGACCTTGGTGCGGTGGCTGTAGCGGGAGATCCGGGCGTTGCCCGGGTCGATCACGTACTTGATGCCGGGGACGGTCAGCGAGGTCTCGGCGACGTTGGTCGCCAGGACGATTCTGCGGCCCGTATGGCGCTGGAACACGCGGTGCTGCTCGGCGTGCGAGAGGCGTGCGTAGAGGGGGAGCACCTCGGTGTGGCGGAGGTTCTTCTTGTTCAGCGCGTCCGCGGTGTCGCGGATCTCGCGCTCGCCGGAGAGGAAGACCAGGACATCGCCCGGGCCCTCCGACTGGAGCTCGTCGACGGCGTCGCAGATCGCGGTGATCTGGTCGCGGTCGGAGTCCTCGCCCTCTTCCTCCAGGAGGGGGCGGTAACGCACCTCGACCGGGTACGTACGTCCGCTGACCTCGACGACGGGCGCCTGGCCGAAGTGGCGCGCGAACCGCTCGGGGTCGATCGTCGCCGAGGTGATGACGACCTTCAGATCCGGGCGCTTGGGCAGCAGCCTGGCCAGATAGCCGAGCAGGAAGTCGATGTTCAGCGACCGCTCGTGGGCCTCGTCGATGATGATCGTGTCGTACGCGCGCAGCTCGCGGTCCGTCTGGATCTCGGCGAGCAGGATGCCGTCCGTCATCAGCTTGACGAACGTCGCGTCGGGGTTCACCTGGTCGGTGAAGCGGACCTTCCAGCCGACGGTCTCGCCCAGCGGGGTCTTCAGCTCGTCGGCGACGCGCTCGGCGACCGTACGCGCCGCGATCCGGCGCGGCTGGGTGTGCCCGATCATGCCCCGGACACCACGCCCCAGCTCCATACAGATCTTGGGGATCTGCGTGGTCTTGCCGGAACCGGTCTCCCCGGCGACGATCACGACCTGATGGTCGCGTATCGCCTCCAGGATCTCGTCCTTCTTCTGACTGACCGGGAGCTGTTGCGGGTACGACAGTACGGGCATCCGCTCGGCGCGCAGTGCGAGCCGCTCGGCCGCCTTACCGGCCTCGGTGGCGATCTCGTCCAGCACGGACTGCCGGGCCTCGGGCTTACGGATGCGGCGCGCCCCTTCGAGACGACGGCCGAGCCGGTGTGCATCGCGGAGCGAGATCTGTCCGAGCTGGGACTGGAGATCAGCGAAGGAAGTAGACATACGGACCCCAGGATCTCACCCGGGCCCGAAGAACGGCGAACACATTTCGTGCGGTCCGGGTCACCACACATCGGCACTGCTCGGAGGCGCGGGATCACAGCACGTACCATTTCCGGCAGCTGACCACCCGTTGCCCCTGTCCGGAAAGGCCGGTCGCCGTGTCCCGTACGCAGTGGTGCCGCCTGATGGCGGTGCTCGCGGTCGCACTGGGGCTGTTCTGCGGTCCGGCGACGGCTGTCGCGGGTGATGCGGGGCGTACGGCCGCGGCTGCTGCGGCCGGCACGGAACGTACGGTCGCCGCGGCTGCCGAGACCGGCGCCGAAAGGGCGGCCGCCTCGGACAGCCCCACCCTGACCGCCGCGTCGGCCGTGGACCGGCACGAGGCTCCGGGGTGCGGCAAGGGCCGGAAGCACGAGGACGGTGAGCCCGCTCTGCCGGGCCGGGCCCGTGCGGCGTACGACCAGGCGCCCGGCCTCGCCGCGTGGGGCCTGCCCGCCGCCACCGGACAGGGACTCGTCGGCCCGCCCGTACGGATAAAGCTGCGCGGCCCCGCGGCTGTCGCGCCCACTCCGGTCGAGCTCTCCGTACTGAGGGTGTAGACGGCCGCTCTCCAACCGGCCGTACCTTTTCCCTCCCTCCCACATCACCAGCACGGAGTCCCGCATGTCCAAGTCCACGTCCTCACGTACGCCGTCATCCAGGAAGCCGCTGATCTACGGCGCCGGAGTCGTCCTCGCCGCAGCCCTGCTCGGCTTCGTCTCCTACCGGGCCACCGCCCCCGACCACTCGGGTTCTTCCTCCTCGTCGGTCGCCGATGTCACCGCGGACCCGGACACCGGCGTCCAGCCGGAGCTGGCGAAGCTCGCCCGGCGCGACGCCGGTGACAAGCTCGCGCAGGGCCGGGTGGACGCGCCCGTCGTCCTCATCGAGTACGCCGACTTCAAGTGCGGCTACTGCGGCAAATTCGCCCGCGACACCGAACCGGCCCTGGTGAAGAAGTATGTCGACGACGGCACCCTGCGCATCGAGTGGCGCAACTTCCCGATCTTCGGCGCCGAGTCCGAGGCCGCGGCCCGCGCCGCCTGGGCCGCCGGCCAGCAGGGCCGCTTCTGGCAGTTCCACCGTGCCGCGTACGCCGAGGGGGCCGAGGAGAAGGGGTTCGGCAAGGACCGGCTGAAGGCGCTCGCCCAGCAGGCCGGGGTCGCGGACCTCGACCGGTTCGCGCGCGACGCCGACAGCTCCGCCGCCTCCGCCGCGGTGAGCAAGGACCAGGAACAGGGATACGGGATCGGTGCGACCTCCACCCCGTCGTTCCTGATCAACGGCCGCCCGATCGCCGGAGCCCAGCCGATGGAGACCTTCACCCAGGCCATCGAGGCGGCGGCCGAAAAGGCCCGCAACACCGAGGACGCCAAGGGCGGCGAGGACACCGAAGACGCCGAGGGCAGCGCGAAATGACGGCTGACATCGGCTACTTCGCGGCCTTCCTCGGCGGACTGCTCGCCCTGGTCAGCCCGTGCAGCGCGCTGCTGCTGCCCGCCTTCTTCGCGTACTCCATCGACTCCACCTCGCGGCTCCTGGCCCGTACCGGCATTTTCTACGCCGGTCTGGCCACCACCTTGGTCCCGCTCGGCGCCGCGGGCTCGTACGCGGGACGGCTCTTCTACAGCCACCGCGACGCGCTCGTCCTCGGCGCCGGGTGGCTGATCATCGTGCTCGGTATCGCGCAGATCGTGGGTCTGGGTTTCGCCTCGCGCCGGATCGCCGCCCTCAGCGGCCGGATCCGTCCGACCACCGCCGTATCCGTCTATGCGCTGGGCGCCGTATACGGACTGGCCGGTTTCTGCGCGGGCCCGATCCTCGGCAGCGTCCTCACCGTGGCGGCGGTCAGCGGCAGCCCGGTCTACGGCGGACTGCTGCTCGCCGTCTACGCCCTCGGCATGGCGGTCCCGCTCTTCCTGCTCGCGCTGCTCTGGGAACGCTTCGACCTGGGCCGGCGGGCCTGGCTGCGGGGTCGTCCCTTCCGGCTCGGCCGCTTCGAGCTGCACACCACGACGCTGCTGTCGGGGCTCTTCTTCATCGGTCTCGGCGCGCTGTTCCTCGCGTACGACGGGACGACGGCACTGCCCGGACTGCTGGACGTGGACGAATCATTCGCCGTCGAGCAGTGGGCCCAGCGCATCGGAGAGCATGTGCCGGACGCAACGGCCCTGGTGGCCGCGGTCGCGGTGGTGCTGCTGGTGCTGGCGGTACGGGCGTGGCGCCGCCGGGGCGTGAAAGCGGCGGACCGGGAAGAGGCCTGACACGACGAAGGCCCCGTCCGGGGGACGGGGCCTTCGGGTGGTGGCTGGGGCCGGGATCGAACCGGCGACCTATCGCTTTTCAGGCGATCGCTCGTACCAACTGAGCTACCCAGCCACGCAGCTCATACAGGCTGCAGCGGTCCTGACGGGATTTGAACCCGCGGCCTCCACCTTGACAGGGTGGCGAGCACTCCAAACTGCTCCACAGGACCAAGCTGTTGTGCGACTAAGTGTCGCACAGGATGGTGCGTGCCCCCAACGGGATTCGAACCCGTGCTACCGCCTTGAAAGGGCGGCGTCCTGGGCCACTAGACGATGAGGGCAGAACTACTCGTACCGCTGCTTCTGTGTCTGTCACCCTAAAGGGTGGTGGAGACGTGAGAAGCATGTGGCTCTGCTTCCCCTCTAGAGGTTCCGCTTCTCCTTCAACCTCCGGGGTCTCAGAACGGTCAAGCCCTGACCGGCGCCCTTGGGCACGTCGGAGACTGTACTACGGCGTTTCGGCGTCGGCCAAACCGAATAGGCGAAGGGGTCGCTCCGGCCGGGTTCTCCTCCGGCGCACAGCGGCCGGCCTCGTCGTCGGGCCGGGGCCGCCCGGGGCCGATCGCGCCCCGGGCCGCGCACGGCGGGCGGTTCGGACCGGGGCGCGCCGGGCGTCCGTACGGGACAATGGCGGGGTGCTGGAGATGACACGCGAAGAGTTCGAAGAACTGGTCGCCGAGGCGCTGGACCGGATCCCGCCGGAGCTGACGCGGCTGATGGACAACGTCGCGGTGTTTGTCGAGGACGAACCGGACCCGGGCGATCCGGAGCTGCTCGGGCTTTACGAGGGCACGCCGCTGACCGATCGCGGCGAGTGGTACGCGGGGGTGCTGCCGGACCGGATCACCATCTACCGCGGGCCGACGCTGCGGATGTGCGAGTCGCGCGAGGACGTCGTCGTCGAGACCGAGATCACGGTCGTCCATGAGATCGCCCATCACTTCGGCATCGATGACGAGAGGCTGCACGCACTCGGCTACGGATGAGCGCGCAAGCGTGGTGCGGGCGGTGTGCGGGCAGCGCGCAGGAGGCGTGCGGGAGGTGTGCGAGCCGGGCGCGGGGCGTGTCCCCGGCGGGGCAAAGGGAGTTGGGCACGGCGCCCCCGCTTCTTCCCGTACCGCTCCGCCTCTCCTCGTACCCCCGGAGGTGCCTCCCGTGCGCCAGTTGTCCGCTCCCGTCCGATGGGCGGCCGTCATCGCAGTGACGGTCGCCGCGTCCACAGGCTGCATGAGCGTCGGCGATGACGGAGGGAAACCGGCGCCGTCGCCGTCGTCCGAGCCGAAGGGGAGCGCGGCGGGGCCGGACGGCGGCACCGTGGCGGGCACGGGTGGCGCCCGCACCGGTGATGGCGGTGCCGAGGCGCATTCCGAACGGGAGGTGGCCGAACCTCCGGAGCCGAGCGGCTCCGCCGGCCCTTCGGGCTCGCCCGGCGGCGTGCGCCCCGGCGCGAAGCCGGGTGACCCGGGGCCGACAGGGGGTGGCGGGCTGCCGGCGCCCTCGGCCCCGCAGCCGGGGCCTGGGGTCCCGCAGCAGCCCGAATCCCCGCCGCCGTCCGAGTCGGCCACACCCGAGCCGCCCGCCTCCCCGGAGCCGGAGCCCTCGGAACCGTCGCCGCAGCCGTCCGCCTCGTCGGCGGCTCAGCTCCGCCACCACGCGATGAGTGCGCCCAGGAAGCCGTGGGCACTGCGGACGCCGGACGTCTCGCCGCAGGCGGGGCCGGTGTAGCAGGGGCCGAAGGAGGGCGGTTTGCGCAATGTGGGGGGGAGTGCGTATGGTGGTAGATCGTTTGATCCCATTGCCCGGCGCCGAAACAGAAGCGCGCCGTGTGGCGCGTACTCTCCCTTGCCGTGGCTGGACCGCATTGAGGCGGTCGAAATTGCGAATCACGGAGTTACGGGCGCGTGCCGAGACTCCGGAAGGTTTCGCATTTCGCATGTCAATTTCCAGTTCTGACCACACCGTCATGCCCGAGAACATCGAGAACGACGAGCTCGTCGAGGCCGCAGAGGCCGTCGTCGCCGAGTCCGCCGACTCCATCGAGGTCGACGCCTCGCAGGCCGACACCGACTCCGACTCCGCCGCCGCCGACGCGGACGCGGACGCGGAGCCGACCATCACTTTCGCCGACCTGGGCCTGCCCGAGGGCATCGTCCGCAAGCTCGCGCAGAACGGTGTGACCGCGCCCTTCCCGATCCAGGCCGCGACCATTCCGGACGCCCTGGCCGGCAAGGACATCCTGGGCCGCGGCCGTACCGGCTCCGGCAAGACGCTCTCCTTCGGTCTGCCGACCCTGGCCACGCTGGCCGGCGGCCACACCGAGAAGAAGAAGCCCCGCGCGGTCATCCTTACCCCGACCCGTGAGCTCGCGATGCAGGTCGCGGACGCGCTGCAGCCGTACGGCGATGTGCTCGGCCTGAAGATGAAGGTCGTCTGCGGCGGTACCTCGATGGGCAACCAGATCTACGCGCTGGAGCGCGGTGTCGACGTCCTCGTCGCCACCCCGGGCCGGCTGCGCGACATCATCAACCGGGGCGCCTGCTCCCTGGAGAACGTCCAGGTCGCCGTCCTCGACGAGGCCGACCAGATGTCCGACCTGGGCTTCCTGCCCGAGGTCACCGAGCTGCTCGACCAGGTTCCGGTCGGCGGTCAGCGCATGCTCTTCTCCGCCACGATGGAGAACGAGATCGGCACGCTGGTCAAGCGCTACCTGGACAACCCGGTGAGCCACGAGGTCGACAGCGCCCAGGGCAACGTCACGACCATGACGCACCACGTCCTCGTCGTGAAGCCGAAGGACAAGGCGCCGGTCACCTCCGCCATCGCCGCCCGCAAGGGCCGCACCATCATCTTCGTCCGCACCCAGCTGGGCGCCGACCGCATCGCCGAGCAGCTGGTCGAGGCCGGCGTGAAGGCGGACGCGCTGCACGGCGGCATGACGCAGGGTGCCCGTACCCGCGTGCTCGCCGACTTCAAGGACGGTTACGTCAACGCCCTCGTCGCGACCGACGTCGCCGCCCGCGGTATCCACGTCGACGGCATCGACCTCGTGCTGAACGTGGACCCGGCCGGTGACCACAAGGACTACCTGCACCGCTCGGGCCGTACCGCCCGTGCCGGCAAGTCCGGTGTCGTCGTCTCGCTGGCGCTGCCGCACCAGCGCCGTCAGATCTTCCGCCTCATGGAGGACGCGGGCGTCGACGCCTCGCGTCACATCGTGGGCGGCGCGGGTGCCTTCGACCCGGAGGTCGCCGAGATCACCGGCGCCCGTTCGCTGACCGAGGTCCAGGCCGACTCCGCGAACAACGCCGCCAAGCAGGCCGAGCGCGAGGTCGCCGACCTGACCAAGCAGCTGGAGCGCGTCCAGCGCCGCGCCGGCGAGCTGCGCGAGGAGGCCGACCGCCTGGTCGCCCGAGCCGCGCGCGAGCGGGGCGACGACCCCGAGGTCGCGGTGGCCGAGGCCGCCGCCGAGGCGGAGGCCGCGATCGAGGCCGCCGTCTCCGTACCGGAGCAGCCCACCGCCCGTGACGACCGTCGCGACGACCGCGGCAACTTCGACCGCCGGGACAACCGCGGCGGCGACCGCGGCGGCGACCGTGGCGGCTACCGCGGTGGCAACGACCGTGGTGGCGACCGTGGTGGTTTCCAGCGTCGTGACGACCGTTCGTCGGGTGGCTTCCGCCGCGACAACGACCGTCCGTCGTTCAACCGTGACCGCCGTGACGACCGTGGTGGCGACCGTGGTGGTTTCCAGCGTCGTGACGACCGTTCGTCGGGTGGCTTCCGCCGCGACAACGACCGTCCGTCCTTCAGCCGTGACCGCCGTGACGACCGTCCGTCGGGCGGCTTCCGCTCCAACGACCGCCGTGACGACCGTGATGGCCGTTCCTTCGACCGCCGCGACAACGACCGTCCGTCGTTCAACCGCGACCGTCGCGACGACCGCCCCTCGGGCGGCTTCCGCTCCGGCGGCAGCGACCGTCCGTTCAACCGCGACCGTCGTGACGACCGTCCCTCGGGCGGCTTCCGCTCCGGTGGCAGCGACCGTCCGACCGGCCGCCGCGACGACCACCGTGGCACCGGCACCAACACCGGTTCCTTCGGCCGCCGCGACGACAAGCCGCGCTGGAAGCGCAACGGCTGAACGCGGTGAGGACCTGCTGAAGGTCCGCTGAAAGGTCCATGGAAAGCGGGCCCGCTCTTTACGAGTGGGCCCGCTTTTCTTTTCACTTCTCTCACATGAGCAACCGCTGTTAATATCCGGCGACTTGCACAGGGGTACGGCCGGGGGGCTTTGCGCGATTCCTTTGCGGCGGGCCGCCGCTGAACACCTGTGTCCTCCACGCCTTTCGGGCATTTCGGAGAGGATTGACTCTTGGTACGCCTTGCTTCTTCAGCCACCCGTGCCGTCGGGCGCCGTCGCGCCGTCCTGGCCGCTCTCACCGCGGTCGCGGCCGGTCTCGGCGCGATGCCGAGCGCCAGTGCCGCGGACACGCCCACTCCCGTGCAGACGGACGGGGTCTGGGGCATCGACTTTGCCGGCGGAACGCTGAACACGGTGGAAGTCGCGGCGAACGGCCTGCAGTACGCCTACGCGCGCCGGATCGCCCCGGACGGGACGACGGCCGGCGACCGGACCTCGATGGGGTTCGTCGGCACCTACGCGACCGGCGACCACATCAAGCGCGTGCCCTGCGACGCCGGTTCCTGCGTACCACTGCGCGCCACCGGGAACGGCCATCTGGGCCGCTTCAGCGTCGACAACGGCCAGGAGTATGCCCAGATCTGGCTGACGGCGAACAGCTACCACTCGTCCGACGAGCCCGGTGTGACGGGCGGTCAGTTCGTGGACGCCACCGGACGGTACTTCGTCTACAACGCGGCATCGACCGGCAAGCAGTACATCGACTACGTCTCCGAATACCGCACGACGAATGTGCGGATGACCCGGCCCGTCACCGCCGCCTCGGTATGGGGTTCTGTGCTGTGGACGGCGAGTTCCACCGCCGGAGCCGTCACCGCGACCGACCTCGAACGGAAGAAGGTCGTCGAGACGGTCGCCACCGGTGCGCCTTGTGTGGTCAAGGAACTTCAGACTGTCGGACGCTGGATCTACTGGAACTGCGGTACGGGCGGTGCGGCCGGTGTGTACGACCGTACGGCGAGGAAGAGCTTCACCGTGCCGTCCGGTGCCGTGCTCGTAGGCGACGGCTATCTCGTGCGGCACGACCGGTCCGCCGGGAAGCTGGTGCTCACCGACTTCCACACCGGCAAGGCCGCGGCGCCCCGGGAGATCGCGGATCTGCCCGCGGGCAGCACCGTCGACCAGCGCAGGCTGACCTGGGCCGTGGACAAGTTCGGCGGAGACATCGCGTACGTCGGACCGGACAAGGCGATCCGTATCGTGCGGAGCGAGGCGCCTTCGCAGCCGCTGGCGGGCATCGAGTCGGATCTCGGCGACGGCTCCATCGACATCAAGGGCGTCGAAAACGGCCATTCCCCGGCCTGGAACAGCACCTGGCAGTTCAACAAGCCCGTGACCTGGAACTTCGTTGTGAAGGACGTCCGCGGGCGCACGGTCCGTACCTTCTCCGGCGGGCCCGGGGCCGAGGTCGAGGTCAACTGGGACGGCCGGACGGGCACGGGTGGCTACCCGGCCAACGGGGTCCACACCTGGACGCTGACCGCCAGGGCCGCCGAGGGCGACGGCACGTACACCACCAGCGGAAAGATCTCGGTCGGCGGCGGCCTCCCGGGCCACCACGACCAGGGCGGCAACGACTTCGGCGAGCTGGTCACGCTCAACTCCGCCGGTGCGCTGACCCTTCACTACACCGAGGGCAAGGGCACGTTCGACTGGAAGCGCTCAGGCTCCGGCTGGCCCAAGGGCACGCTGGCCGTCCCGTTCGGGGACATGGGCAGCGACCGGTGCTCCGAGATGCTCGTACGGATGCCGAACGGGGAGCTGCGCCGGTACGGCGGAAGGTGCGGCAACCCGTACACCCCGAACAGCAGCCACACCTCGCTCGGCACGGGCTGGAACGCGTACAACGTCCTGACCGCGCCCGGCGATCTGACCGGTGACGGCCGCACCGATCTGCTCGCGCGCAAGGCGTCGACCAGCGACATCTACCTCTTCGCCAACGACGGCCGCGGCAAGCTGAAGGCCGGGGTCAAGATCCGTTCGTCCTGGACCATCTACACGAAGATCGTGGGAGCCGGAGACCTCGACGGCGACGGGTACGGCGATGTGCTGGCCCGTCACAAGGACGGCACGCTCTACCGCTACGACGGCACCGCCAACGGGAAGCTGAAGGAACGGGTGAAGGTCTTCTCCGCGTGGGGCGCCTCGTACAACACCATCGTCGGGGTGGGTGACATCACCGGTGACGGCAGGGCCGACCTCGTCGAGCGGGACAGCTCCGGCAATCTCTACCGCAACAACGGCAACGGCAAGGGTTCGTTCGGCTCACGTACGAAGATCGCCACGGGGTGGCAGGTCTACAAGGGCGTCTTCTGACGCGTAGGAGGAAGCGGATGCGACCGGGGACCGGCCGGGCTCTCACCTCCATGGCGGCGGCCGGCGCCGTGCTCGACGCGCGGATCGGCTGAGCGATGAGCACGAGCGGGGGCCGGGTACGGGGCTGAGAGCCTGTCGGGTGGCTGATCATGCGTGATGCGTGACGGTCGTGATCTGCCTTCCGGGCATGGCGACGGCCCCGGAATGATCACGTGGTG
>NZ_JBEOVN010000050.1:0-40553 GCF_040295565.1 Streptomyces sp. NPDC002785
GGATCACGTTGCCGTGATCCGGCTGTCTCGGGTACGTGCTCGGCTTCGACGGCCGGCGCCCCGCTTGCCGCGAGCGGTCGTGCTCGCGCGCCCGGGCGAACCCCTTGAGAGGTGAGGGGAAGCGCCACGAACCGCCCGCCCGATCCGACGATGCCGCTACTTGACGACGGTGACCGTGGCCCCCGTGGCTCCGTCCTCGGCCGTGATGTGTTTGACGACCGTTCCGTCGTAATCCGTGACGACAATGCTGCCGCCCCCCGGGTCACTGATGAACACCCGGTCATGGACACCGTCGACAACGATGTCCCCGAACGAGCTTACGGGCAGCTGCGTACTGCTGTCCGCTACCGCGGGCGCTGCCGCGACGCCGAACAAGGAGACAGAACCCGCGACTACAGCCAGTGCGGTGAGCATGGCAGAACTTCTGAAACGGATGTCTCTCGCCTTCCAAGTGGACACGCTGAACAGGGAGTTCCCGTCAGCCGCACGAACACTGGGACAGGCCACTGACAATGAGGCGGCACAGCTTCGCACCAGGGTCTTCCTTGCCGTTCACCGCTGAGCCCCGTCACTTCATGGACGCCCGTGCAGTCTTGACGGACAGGTTGGTCACCGGTACCGAGGGCCTGTTCGCGCTATTCGCCGGACGGGCTCGTGACGTGGCCCGTCCGGCGGCGGTGCGCCGCCCACAGGGCCCTCTGGACCAGCAGCGTCAGCGTCCCGGCGACCACGATCCCGCCGAGGTTCGCCAGCAGCTGGGCCACCGAGCCCCACATCTGGCCGTAGTCGCTGTAGCTGAACGCCACCGCCGCATTGGCGGCGGCCGGCACGGTGGTCACCGAGATGGCGACGCCGATCAGCGCCCCCGACTTCGCCGAAGTGAGCGAGAGTGTTCCGGCGACCCCGGCCAGGAACGCCACCACGAACGACATCGCGTCCGGCTTCCAGATGAACGCCGTGTTGGGCCGGCCGGCCTCGATCATCGAACGGGTGAACAGCCCGAAGGCGTCCATCAGCCAGGCGAACCCGGCGGTCAGTATCATCGCGACGGCGAAGCCGCCGATCAGCGCCACCAGCGACCGCCACACCAGCCGCGGAGCGCGCTGCACCAGGGCCGTGGAGATCCCGGCCAGCGGCCCGAACTCCGGGCCGACGGCCATCGCGCCCACGATCAGGATCGCGTTGTCGAGCATCACACCGCAGGCGGCGAGCATCGTCGCGACCGCGAGGAACGCCACATAGGTGACGCTGAACGTCGACTCCTCGTGGGTCGCCTCCGTCAACTCCTCCCACAGCACCGCGTCCGCACCCTCGCCCGGCGCCTCCTCCTCCGCCTTGTCGGCGTGCGCGGAGAGCGTCAGGTCCATGTTCTCGACGGTGATCGAACCGGACTCGTCGATACCGAGCCTGCGCAGCGCGCTGATCAGTTCGTCGCCCGCCTCGCGGGCCACATCGCACAGCACCACGTCGCCCGCCGGGTTACGGGCGACCCCGGACATCACCACGAGATGCGTCGTACCGATGGTGCTCTCCATCAGGTGCACCACCTCGTCCGTACGGTCGGCAGGGACGATCAGGCGCAGATGCAGCACGCGGCCACTCCCAGGAGGCTCGGAGAATCAGAGTTTGCGCAGGGACAGCCGCTGGACCTTGTGATCCGGCCCCTTGCGCAGCACCAGAGTGGCACGGCCCCGGGTGGGCGCGACGTTCTCCACCAGGTTGGGCTTGTTGATGGTCCGCCACATCGTCGCCGCGTACTCCATCGCCTCCGCCTCGGAGACCTGGGTGTACTTGCGGAAGTACGAGAACGGGTTCTGGAACGCCGTCTCGCGCAGCTTCCGGAACCGGTTGAGATACCAGGTCTCGATGTCCTCGGTCCGCGCGTCCACGTACACACTGAAGTCGAAGTAGTCGGCGAGCCCGACCCTGGTCCGCCCGTCCTTGCCAGGCATCGCGGGCTGAAGCACATTGAGCCCCTCGACGATCAGGATGTCGGGACGGCGCACGGTGAGCCGCTCGCCCGGCACGATGTCGTAGATCAGATGCGAGTAGACGGGCGCCGTCACCTCGTCCTTGCCGGCCTTGATGTCGGCGACGAAACGGGTCAGGGCACGCCGGTCGTACGACTCCGGGAACCCCTTGCGCGACATCAGCCCGCGCGCCTGGAGCTCCTTCATCGGCAGCAGGAACCCGTCCGTGGTGACGAGTTCGACGCGGGGGTGCTCGGGCCAGCGGGCCAGCAGCGCCTGGAGGATACGGGCGCTGGTGGACTTGCCGACCGCGACACTGCCCGCGACCCCTATGACGAAGGGGGTGCCGCGCTGCGCGCCGTGCCCGTTGCCCGCGTCCCCGAGGAAGGTGTTCAGGGCGCCGCGCAGGCCCGAGGTGGCCTGGACATACAGGTTGAGGAGCCGGGAGAGCGGCAGGTAGACGTCCCGAACCTCGTCGAGGTCGATGACGTCCCCGAGCCCGCGCAGCTGCTCCACCTCGTCGGCGGTCAGCGGCAGCGGCGTCTTGTCGCGCAGAGCGCTCCACTCGGCGCGCGACAGATCGACGTACGGCGTCGCCGCGTGCTCGGCGCGTCGAGGGGTGCTGCTTCGTGGCGGCGAAGTGATCACGTGTTCATTGTTGCGGGAGTTTTGACGGAGCGGGGGGTGGGCTCGGTCACGTGGAAGGACGGCGGGGGCCGGTGTCCGCACCCCTGTAGCGGACACCGGCCCCGGTTCGCGGGCCCGGGCGGTGTTCCCGGGCCCCGGGCGGTGTCAGGGCTTCTCGCCCTTGGCGTCGACGACCGCGGCCTCGACCCGGGCCTCGCTCAACAGGATCTGCCCGGCCTTGAACTTCTCCGGCCGCACTTGCGTCCTGCCCGCGGGGAGCCGGTTCTCGTAGTCCTCGGTGACCACGAAGCGCGTCCCGGCGTAGCGGAAGTCGTGCGGGTCGATGAGGATCTCCCGCTGTTCGTGGCGGCCGTCCTCCCTCCGGGTGATGGCGATGACCTCGCGTCCGGCGGCGTCCTTCACCAGGTGATCGGTGACGTGGACACCGGGGACGGTGGCCAGGGCCCGGTAGATCCGGGCGAGGGCGGCCGGCGCGATCGGGTACGCCTCGACCATCAGCCCCATCGCGCGGAAGCTGTGCTGAGCCTTTCCCTCGGGCGGGCTCTCGGCGGTGTGGCCGGTCGGGTAGAACGAGCGGACCTTCGCCAGCAGCAGCACCGGATCGTCGGGCAGTTCATTGGCGGCCCGGAAGACCTGTCGGGAGGTGCGGTAGTCGTCGTCCTTGCCGTTCTTGGCCGCGGCGGAGTTGTCGTACGGGACCCAGTTGTCGGGGTTGTACGAGATGTGGCCCCCGGCCGAGCCTCCCGGCTGGGCCATCACTGTCTTCGTGTAGATCCACTGGTCGTCGCGCGGCTCGGTCGGGGCGGGCCGCTTCTCCAGCGCGTCGGCGGCCCGGTTCAGCACCGCGGCCGGACTGTCCAGCCGCAGGGTTCCGGCGGTCGAGGCGGGTCCGGAGCGGTCGGGGGCGGCGGCGTCGACGAGCTGGGTGCCGAGCACGGCCGCCACGGTGATCGCCGCGGCCGCACCGAGTGCGGCGATCCGCCAGTCGGCCCGCAGCCGACGGACCCGGCGGCCCGAGGCGGCGGCCTCGGTGAGCCGCTGCCGGCCCGCGGCGAGCGAGGAATGGTCGGATACGGGCGCGTCCGCGCGCAGTTCGCGCAGCCGGGTCATTTCGTCCATGACGGAGTCAGCTCCATGACGTCGGGCGGGAACAAGGGATCCATGCGGAGCGCTTCCCTGACCTTGCGGCGGGCGCGATTGAGCCGGGACCGTACGGTGCCGAGCGGGATGCCCATCGCCTCGGCGACCTCCTGGTACCCGAGGTCGGCCCAGGCGACGAGCAGCAGCACGTGCCGGTCACCGGGCGAGAGCGAGGCGAGCGCCCCGGCCAGCGGCGCCTGGACGGCGATCCGGTCGTCGCAGCGGTCGCTCCAGGACGCGGCCACCGGGTCCTGACCGGTCCGGGCCAAGGCCCGCAGCCCCCTCTCCTCGCTGCGCCGGTGCTTGCCGATGAGGTTCGCGGCGATGCCGTACAGCCAGGGCCGGGCGCTGCGGTGCGCGCTGTCGTAGCGGCGCCGGGAGCGGAACGCGATGAGAAAGGTCTCCGCCGTGATGTCGTCCGCCGCGCCCTCCCCGAGGCGGCGGGTGGTATAGCGGTGGATGTCCGGCGCGTGCCGGTCGTAGAGCCCGGCGAAGATCTCGGGATGCTCCAGCGACTGCGCGACGACCTCGGCGTCGTCGTCGGGTCCGGCTGGCGGTCCGGTCACGTGGGCTCCCTGGGCTCGGCGGGTGAGCGTGTCACCCCTTGTTCCCCACAGGTCCCGAAAAGGTTCACGGACCGGGACACGCCGCGCCGTGGCACGAGGGCTCCGGCGCGGCGCCGTCAGGCTCCCCGCTTGCCGCGGCCTCTGCGCAGGGCGATGAGCAGGGCCAGCGGCGGAATGATCAGCAGCCAGATGATGATGATCGTGCCGGGGTCCGGGTTCGGTTCGTCCAGCTCCATGAGCATGGCCACGGTCGCGATCAGGCCCCAGATCACCGTCGCGATGCCGGACAGCCACATGAGGACGGTCCGGGCCAGCCGTGCGCCCTTGGTCTGCGGGGTGCTGCCCGGACGGCCGCCCCGGCTTCGGGGGCGGGGGATGCGGTCCGGGTCGCGGGGCGGCATGTGGACCACCACCGAGGACGGTACGCCCGCGTCGATCACGGCCAGGCGGCTCGGCGCCAGGTCCTTGTAGAGCGTGGGCTCGACGCGGATCTGGAAGCCGTCGAGACCCGTGAGGTAGCGGCCACCGTCCGGGTGGACGACCAGCGCCGCGCACTCCCGGAGTACCAGGCCCTTTGACCCGGTACTTCGGGAAGCCGGTGAGTGTGACGCGGGGCCGCTACCGGGCGGGCTCGCGCCGCCGCGGAATGCGCGCTGTCACCTGACGTCGACGTAGTCGCCGGAGGCCGTCGCGCCGCCCGTCGTGGCCGTCTCGCCGAAGGTCCAGCGCCAGTAGCCGTCCGTGGACGCCGTGACGGTGGTCTTCAGGTCACCCGAGGAGTTCGCCTTGACGATCTCGACCGTGGAGTAGGTGCTGGTGCCCGCCTTGCGGAACTGCAGCTTTGCCGACTTGCCGCTGTAACCGGTGTACGTGTGCTTCACCCAGTCCGCGCGCGTGAGCCTGCCGGTCACGGTGAGTGTCCTGCCCTTGGCTGGCTGCTGAGGTGCGAGATTCCGTGCCGCGTCCCGGAGTTCGCTGCTGCCCTGCCGCCCAGCCGCCCTGCTGCCGGGGCTGGATGTCGCGGGGCTGCACCTGGCCCACCCGCCTGTGCGGCGATGTCGGAATCCTCGCGGAGGGATTCATCGCTCCGACAGCTTCGACCAGGCTCCTGCGCGAGGAGTTTCCCGGCCTGGAGTGGTTCGGTCGCGCCTTGTCCTCAATCATCGGACGGGCTTGATTTCTGCCGCCCCGTTCACCTTCTGCGACGATGCGAAGGAGAGGGGGCGGGCGACCAGGAAGGGAACGGTATGTGCGGAATCGTCGGATACGTCGGTGGACAGTCGGCGCAGGACGTCGTCGTCGCGGGTCTCAAGCGCCTCGAATACCGGGGCTACGACTCGGCGGGCATCGCCGTCCTCGCGGACGGCGGGCTGGCCGCCGTGAAGAAGGCCGGGAAGCTCGTCAATCTGGAGAAGACGCTGGCCGAGGTGCCGCTCCCGGCCGGGACCACCGGGATCGGGCACACCCGCTGGGCCACCCACGGCGCCCCCACCGACGCCAATGCCCACCCGCACCTCGACAACGCGGGCCGCGTCGCCGTCGTGCACAACGGGATCATCGAGAACTTCGCCGTCCTGCGCGCCGAACTCGCCGAGCGCGGCCACGATCTGGCCTCCGAGACCGACACCGAGGTCGTCGCCCATCTCCTCGCCGAGGCCTTCTCGTCCTGTGCGGACCTGGCGGAGGCGATGCGGCAGGTCTGCCGGCAGCTGGAGGGCGCCTTCACCCTCGTCGCCGTGCACGCGGACGCGCCCGACGCGGTGGTCGGGGCCCGGCGCAACTCGCCCCTTGTGGTGGGGGTGGGGGAGGACGAGTCGTTCCTGGCCTCCGATGTGGCCGCGTTCATCGCGCACACCCGCGTCGCGATCGAGCTGGGGCAGGACCAGGTGGTGGAGCTGCGCCGGGAAGGTGTCACCGTCACCGACTTCGACGGGCGGCCCGCCGAGGTCCGTAAGTACCACGTGGACTGGGACGTCTCCGCCGCCGAGAAGGGCGGCCACGCCTCGTTCATGCTCAAGGAGATCGAGGACCAGCCCAAGGCCGTCGCCGACACGCTCCTCGGGCGGATCGACGGCGCGGGCACGCTCCACCTCGACGAGGTACGGATCACGCCCCGCGAGCTCCGGGAGGTCGACAAGGTCGTCATCGTCGCCTGCGGTACCGCGTTCCACGCCGGGATGATCGCCAAGTACGCCATCGAGCACTGGACCAGGATTCCCTGCGAGACCGAGCTGGCCAGCGAGTTCCGCTACCGCGATCCGATCCTCGACCACCGCACCCTCGTCGTCGCGATCTCCCAGTCCGGCGAGACGATGGACACTCTGATGGCCCTGCGGCACGCCCGTGAACAGGGCGCGAAGGTCCTCGCCATCTGCAACACGAACGGCTCCACCATCCCGCGGGAGTCCGACGCCGTGCTCTACACGCACGCAGGGCCCGAAGTCGCCGTGGCCTCCACCAAGGCGTTCCTCACCCAGCTCGTCGCCTGCTACCTCGTCGCCCTGTATCTCGGACAACTCTGCGGTACGAAGTGGGGCGACGAGATCCGGACCGTCATCCGCCAGCTCTCCGAGATCTCCGGGGCAGTCGAACGGGTCCTGACGACCATGGAACCCGTACGCGCACTTGCCCGCTCCCTCGCCGACCACGACACCGTGCTCTTCCTGGGCCGCCATGTCGGCTACCCCGTAGCGCTGGAAGGCGCGTTGAAGCTCAAGGAACTCGCGTACATGCACGCCGAGGGCTTCGCCGCCGGTGAGCTCAAGCACGGGCCGATCGCGCTCATCGAGGACGATCTGCCGGTCGTCGTGGTCGTGCCCTCGCCGCGCGGCCGGTCGGTGCTGCACGACAAGATCGTGTCGAACATCCAGGAGATCCGGGCCCGCGGCGCCCGCACCATCGTCATCGCCGAGGAGGGCGACGAGGCGGTCGTCCCGTACGCCGACCATCTGATCCGGATTCCCGTTACGCCTACGCTGCTTCAGCCGCTGGTGTCGACCGTGCCGCTGCAGGTATTCGCCTGCGAACTGGCGACGGCCCGCGGCAACGATGTGGACCAGCCGCGCAATCTGGCGAAGTCCGTGACCGTGGAGTAGCGAACAGTGAAGGAACAAGCGTGATCATCGGGGTCGGGATCGATGTGGCCGAGATCGAACGGTTCGACGCGGCGCTGGAGCGTACGCCGCAGATGGCCGACCGGCTCTTCCTGAAGAGCGAGTTGCTGTTGCCCAGCGGCGAGCGGCGCGGCATCGCCTCGCTCGCCGCGCGGTTCGCTGCGAAGGAGGCTCTCGCGAAGGCGCTCGGCGCGCCGAGCGGCCTGCTGTGGACGGATGCCGAGGTGTACGTCGAGGACAGCGGGCAGCCCCGGCTGCGCGTCCGCGGGACCGTCGCCGCGCGCGCGGCGGAGCTGGGTGTGGCGCACTGGCACGTCTCGCTGAGCCATGACGCGGGGGTGGCGTCGGCCGTGGTGATCGCGGAGGGTCGGCAACTGCACGCTGGGGAGCATGTATGAAGTCGGTTTAGCTCGATCGTGTGATGGTCGGCCCACAGGCTTGCGGCGACCTGGCTGGGCGGGAGTATCGTCATCGTGCGATCTGGGACGCTGGGTGTGGTGCCAGCGTGCGGGGCCCCTGCTCCACCGGAGAGATGGTTCAGGGCCTCCCCGTCGCCTCTGGCCACATGGCCAGATCGCGCAGGGAACTGGCCTCCCGGGATCGGACCACGCACAGGATGCGTGTCGCCGCCCCGGGGGTGAGTATGCCGGGGACCAGTGCGCCCAAGACCGTTCGGGGCGTGCGGCTCAGCGGACTCACTCCCGCTCAGTCCAAAGGAACGGTTGAGCACACATGCGTACTGCGTACAGCGTTCAGACCGTACGGTCCGCGGAACGGGCCCTGATGGCCAAGCTGCCCGAGGGCGCCCTGATGCAGCGTGCCGCGGCGGGACTCGCGGCGGCCTGCGCCGATGTGCTGCGGCGACGCGGTCGGGTGTACGGGGCCCGGGTCGTCCTGCTCGTCGGCAGCGGCGACAACGGGGGCGACGCGCTGTATGCGGGCGCCCGGCTGGCCCGCCGCGGCGCGGGTGTGCGCGCCGTGCTCACCTCGCCGGGGCGCGCCCATGAGGGCGGGCTCGCGGCGCTGCTCGCGGCGGGCGGGCGCGTGGAGGAGGGGGACGCTTCGACGAGCGCCCAGGGCGGGCACATCGATCTCGTGGTCGACGGGATCACCGGCATCGGCGGGCACGGCGGGCTGCGCGCGGAGGCCGCCCAGCTGGTGCGGGCCTTGGAGGCGAGTGGTGCGGCCTTCGTCGCCGTCGATCTGCCCAGCGGGGTCGAGGCCGACACCGGCGAGGTGCTCGGCGACGCCGTGCGCGCCGACGCGACCGTCACCTTCGGTACGTACAAGCCCGGGCTGCTCATCGACCCGGCCGCCGACCTGGCGGGCGCCCTGCGTCTCGTCGACATCGGGCTCGGGCCCGAGCTGCCCGACGTACCCGACCTGGAGGCTTTGCAGTACGCGGACGTCGCCGCACTCCTGCCGGTTCCCGGCAGTGAGAGCGACAAGTACCGGCGTGGTGTCGTCGGCATCGTTGCCGGGTCGGCGCGGTACCCGGGGGCGGCGGTGCTGGCCGTCTCCGGGGCGCTGCGGGGCGGTGCAGGAGCCGTGCGGTACGTCGGTCCCGGCGCCCACGCGGTGATCGCCCGCCATCCGGAGACGCTGGTCCACGCGGGGCCGCCGTCGAAGGCGGGGCGGGTGCAGGCATGGGTCGTCGGGCCCGGGCTCGGTGACGGCACGGAGGCCGTCGAAGCGGTCCGTGGCGTGCTGGCCGCGGACGTTCCGGTCCTCGTCGACGCGGACGGACTGCGGCTGCTCGACGCCACCGCCGTGCGCTCGCGCACCGCACCGACCGTCCTCACCCCGCACGCCGGTGAGGCCGCGGCCCTGCTCGGCGTCCCGCGCGAGGAGGTCGAGGCGGGGCGGCTGGCCGCCGTGCGGGAACTGGCTGCCCGCTACCGCGCCACGGTCCTGCTCAAGGGGTCGACGACCCTGGTCGCCACCGAGACCGGGCACACTCCCGTACGGGTCAACCCGACCGGCACCTCCTGGCTGGCCACGGCCGGCAGCGGCGATGTCCTGTCCGGTCTGACCGGCTCCCTGCTGGCCGCGGGCCTCGCCCCGCGCGACGCCGCGTCCGTCGGTGCGTATCTGCACGGCCTGGCCGCCCGCCACGCTTCGAACAGCGCTCCCGTCGCCGCGCAGGACGTCGCCGAGGCGATCCCGGCGGCGTGGCGGGACGTACGGGCCTGAGCGATTCTGGGCGCAGACGGACGCCGACCGGGTCCGAAGGACGTCGACAGGAGGGCCGACCGTGGGCAGCAGCAGCGATGTACGCGTACGCCGGGTGTACGACCCACAGGAGGACGACGACGGCACCCGCGTCCTCGTCGACCGGCTCTGGCCGCGCGGCGTGGCCAAGGACCGGGCCCGCATCGACAAGTGGCTCAAGGACATCACTCCGTCGAACGAGCTGCGCGCCTGGTACCACGACGACCGCACGGGCACCCGCTACGACGACTTCGTCGACCGCTACCGCGCCGAGCTGGCCGACCCCGCCCACGCCGCGGCCGTCGACGAACTGGTGGAACTGGTCCGCGAGGGCGGCCCGGTCACGCTGGTCACAGCGGTCAAGGACGTACCGCACAGCCACGTCCCGGTCCTCGTCGACCATCTGGAACACGAGCTGCGCCATCACTGAGGTGTACACACCCAGCACAGCGGACGACCCCGGCTGCGGGCCTTTCTGGACCCGCCGCCCGAGGGCCTTGTCATACGTCTCTGAGAGACTGGGCGCGATGAATGAGACAGCGTCCTTGAGAGCCCGTGCCGAGATCGACCTCGCAGCACTGCGCGCCAATGTGCGTGCATTGCGCACGCGGGTGGCCGGCGCGCAACTCATGGCCGTCGTCAAATCCGATGCGTACGGACACGGGGCGGTGCCCTGCGCCCGGGCCGCGCTGGAGGCCGGGGCGACCTGGCTGGGCACCGCGACGCCGCAGGAGGCGCTCGCCCTGCGGGCTGCCGGGCTCGGCGGCCGGGTGATGTGCTGGCTGTGGACGCCGGGCGGCCCCTGGCGCGAGGCCATCGAGGCCGACATCGATGTGTCGGTGAGCGGGATGTGGGCCCTGCGCGAGGTCCTCGCCGCGGCCACGGAGGCCGGTATTCCGGCGCGTATCCAACTCAAGGCCGACACCGGCCTCGGGCGCAACGGCTGTCAGCCCGCCGACTGGCCGGAGCTGGTCGCCGCCGCCCGCACCGCCGAGGACGCGGGCACCGTCAGGATCACCGGCCTCTGGTCCCACTTCGCCTGCGCCGACGAGCCCGGCCACCCCTCCATCGCCGCCCAGCTCAACGTGTTCCGGGACATGGTCGCGCACGCGGAGAAGGAGGGCGTCGACCCCGAGGTGCGCCATACGGCCAACTCCCCGGCGACGCTGACGATCCCCGAGGCGCACTTCGATCTCGTACGGACCGGGATCGCGATGTACGGCATCTCGCCCAGCCCCGAGCTGGGCACCCCCGCCGACTTCGGGCTGCGCCCCGTCATGACGCTCGTGGCGTCGGTCGCCCTGGTCAAGCGGGTGCCGGCCGGTCACGGGGTCAGTTACGGACACCACTACACGACCTCCGGCGAGACCACTCTGGGCTTGGTGCCGGTCGGCTACGCGGACGGCATCCCGCGCCATGCCTCGGGCCGTGCACCCGTCCTGGTCGGCGGTGTGCGGCGGCGGATCGCGGGCCGGGTGGCCATGGACCAGTTCGTCGTCGACCTTCACGGGGACGAGGTCGAAGTGGGCAGCGAGGCGGTGCTCTTCGGCCCGGGGGACCGGGGCGAGCCGAGCGCCGAGGACTGGGCGCAGGCCTGCGACACGATCGCGTACGAGATCGTCACCCGGATCAGCACCCGTGTACCGCGCGTCCATCTGAATGGAACCCCGGCCGAGTCCTGACCGATCAAGCGCCCCTGTCCAGGCACGATCTGAGCACGGCCGGAACAGACCAGCCCTGACCTGACGGATACGACCGACGAGGAGCGCGGCACGGTGAGCGAGATCAGCGCGGGGGACGCGGTGACGGACGCCGCTACGGCGGTCGGCTGGCGCCGGGCGGGGATCGCCGGAGCCGCCATAGGCGTGATCGCGGCCGGAGCCGCCGCCGGTGTCGCCGTCGAGCGGCTGACCGTGGGCCGGGGCATGCGCAGGAAAGCCAGGCTGGCGCTGGACGCCTCGGGACCGTACGGCTCGCTGCGCGGACTGCCCGGCCGGGCCGCGGCCGACGACGGCACCGAGCTGTACTACGAGGTCGACGAGGTCGAACCGGACGGCGGTACGGAGGCCGCCGGGGGCGGCGAGAGCGGTACCAGCGCCTCCGGTACCGCGACAGGGGCCGGTACGCGCCGCCGCCGGCTCTTCGGCCGCAAGGCGCCCGCGCCCGTCACCGTCGTCTTCAGCCACGGCTACTGCCTCAGCCAGGACTCCTGGCACTTCCAGCGGGCCGCGCTGCGCGGTCTGGTCCGCACCGTCCACTGGGATCAGCGCAGCCACGGCCGCTCCGAGCGGGGCCGGGCCCAGGCGGACGGGGTGACGGTCGGCATCGATCAGCTCGGCCGTGATCTGAAGGCGGTCATCGACGCGGCGGCCCCGGAGGGCCGGCTGGTGCTGGTCGGGCACTCGATGGGCGGCATGACGATGATGGCGCTCGCTGAGCAGTACCCCCAGCTCATCCGGGACCGGGTCGCCGCCGTCGCCTTCGTCGGCACATCGAGCGGAAGGCTCGGCGAGGTCAATTTCGGGCTGCCGATCGCGGGCGTGAACGCCGTGCGGCGGGTGCTGCCCGGGGTGCTCAAGGCGCTCGGCTCCCAGGCCGAGCTGGTGGAACGGGGCAGGCGGGCGACCGCGGACCTCTTCGCCGGGCTGATCAAGCGGTACTCGTTCGGTTCGCGGGATGTCGACCCGGCGGTCGAGCGGTTCGCCGAGAGGCTCATCGAATCCACCCCGATCGATGTGGTCGCCGAGTTCTACCCGGCCTTCACCGAACACGACAAGAGCCACGTCCTGCCCGCGTTCCGTGACGTCCCGGTGCTGATCCTGGCGGGCGACAAGGACCTGGTGACGCCCAGCTCGCACAGCGAGGCCATCGCGGACCAGCTCCCGGACGCGGAG
Organism: Streptomyces sp. NPDC002785; assembly: GCF_040295565.1. NCBI lineage: Bacteria > Bacillati > Actinomycetota > Actinomycetes > Kitasatosporales > Streptomycetaceae > Streptomyces > Streptomyces sp. NPDC002785. The sequence goes on from NZ_JBEOVN010000050.1 coordinate 12,543, forward strand.
TTGGTCATCGTCCCGGACGGCGGTCATCTGGTGATGCTGGAACACCCGGAAACGGTGACGGACCGGCTGGCGGACCTGCTGGTACGCGTCGGGGCGGTGCCGGCAGCGGCTAACGTTGGCGAGCATGGAAGCACCGCACAACAGCCTGGCGGCTGAGGTGAACGAGGGCGCCGCACCGGGCACCGTCACCGTGAGCCTCGCCGTCGAGTCCCCCGAACAAATGCAGGCCCTCGGCCGCCGGCTCGCCGGTGTACTGCGCCCCGGCGACCTCGTGATGCTCACCGGTGAGCTCGGCGCCGGAAAGACGACGCTGACCCGGGGGCTCGGCGAGGGCCTCGGGGTGCGCGGCGCCGTCACCTCTCCCACCTTCGTGATCGCCCGCGTCCACCCGTCGCTGACCGGCGGTCCCGCGCTGGTCCACGTCGACGCGTACCGCCTCGGCGGCGGGCTGGACGAGATGGAGGACCTGGACCTCGATGTCTCGCTGCCGGAGTCGGTGGTGGTCGTGGAGTGGGGCGTTGGCAAGGTCGAGGAGCTGGCGGAGGACCGGCTGCAGGTGCTGATCCACCGCGCGGTCGGCGACACCGACGACGAACGGCGCTCGGTGACGCTGGTGGGGATCGGGGCGCGCTGGGCGGGACTGCGTGAGGACATGGCCACCGGACTGCCGGGACAGACGGCCCGGTAGGGGCTGCGCTGCTGTCGTTCGAGTGCGGATTCGGCCGTCCGGCACTCTTTCCGACAAGCCGTCGGTAAATTGTTGCGCGGGGAGCGACGGTCGTGGTCACATGGACGGGAGACCTGGTTAGGCCTACCTAACCACGACCTCCACCGGAGCTCCAGGAGGCATCCATGCCGACGCCCGAGCGTGACCCGCAGCCGCAGCCGCAGCCGCCGTCCGCCCTGTCGATGAAGGATCTGCTGGCCTCGTGCGCCGCCGCCACGGCGGTGTCCACGCCACCGGTCGAGCCGCGCGAGCCGGCCGAGGAAGAGACGGACGGGCTGCCGTCCCGGCGTGACGCGGCATAGCCCGTGCGTGGTGTCCCGTTACGGGACGACGACGACCTTCGTGCGTACCGTCGCGAAGTCCCACACCGCGTTCCCGTCGGCCCGGGACATCCGCACGCCCCCCGTCTTCAGTGACGGATCTGGGCTCTCCATCGAGCCGTCCACCGCCGCACTGAATCCGACGGACACGCCCTCCACCATCGCGAAGCGCACCACGTGCTCGATCATCGTGCCGTCCGAGCCCTTGGTGGGTGGCCCCTGGCGCGGCGTGCCCACCTGATACGTCCCAGGTCGCGGACTCAGCGCGCTCGGCATGACCCCGAAGGTCCTGGTCACATGCCCGGCCGAGTCGACGAGCCACACCTGACGGTCCACCAGGGCGTACACCACACGCTTACCGGTGCCGGAGTCGGCCGGGAGCGCGGCCGGCGGCTTCTTGTCCTTCGGCTTGTCGTGGCCGGTGGCGGGGGCGCTGCTGGAAGTCTTCGGCTTGGGGGCGGCGACGGAGTCGGGGGCGTTCGCCGATGCCTGGTAGGCCAGGAAACCGACCGCGGCGAGAGCCGCCGCAGTGAGCCCGGCCACGATTCCCGAGCTGCCCCTAGCCACCGTGCGCGCCCCTTTCGCTTCCGTTTGTAGTACAAGCATTTACGTCGTACCCGCGTGTACACGGTGACGTTAGCAGCCGGGGGCGGTCGCACCGGGACGCCGTACAGGACACCGTGCCCGGTCGGAGGAGCCGTAGGCTGTTTGCGTGCTCTTGCTCGCCGTGGATACCGCCACCCCCGCCGTCACCGTCGCCCTTCACGACGGGACTTCCGTCGTCGCCGAGTCCGGTCAGGTCGACGCCCGAAGGCACGGGGAGCTGCTGCTGCCCGCCGTCGACCGGGTCCTCGCCGAGGCCGGAGTGAGACTCGACGCCGTGACGGACGTGGTCGTGGGTGTCGGCCCCGGACCGTACACCGGGCTGCGGGTCGGCCTGGTCACGGCCGCGACCTTCGGCTCCGCGCTCTCCGTACCCGTGCACGGGCTGTGCACCCTGGACGGTCTCGCGTACGCCGCCGGGCAGGACGGCCTGGAAGGGCCGTTCGCCGTCGCGACGGACGCCCGCCGCAAGGAGGTCTACTGGGCGAGGTACGAGGACTCCCGTACGCGTGCCACGGAGCCCGCCGTCGACCGGCCCGCCGACATCGCCGAGCGGCTCGCCGGACTCCCCGTCGTCGGGGCGGGTGCGGTGCTCTACCCCGAGGCGTTCCCGGACGCCCGGGGCCCCGAGCACGTCTGCGCAGGTGCGCTGGCAGCCCTCGCCGCCGAGCGTCTTGCCGCGGGCGCGGAACTGCTGCCGCCGCAGCCGCTCTACCTCCGCAGGCCCGACGCCCAGGTTCCGAAGAACTACAAGGTGGTCACCCCGAAGTGAGGACCACGACTGCCGTGCTGCGCGAGATGCGCTGGTGGGACATCGATCCGGTGCTGGAGCTCGAACACGAGCTGTTCCCGGAGGACGCCTGGTCGGCCGGTATGTTCTGGTCCGAGCTGGCGCACTCCCGCGGCCCGCAGGCCACCCGCCGCTATGTCGTCGCCGAGGACCCCACCACCGGCCGGATCGTGGGCTATGCCGGGCTCGCCGCGGCCGGTGATCTCGCCGACGTGCAGACGATCGGTGTCACCCGAGGCAACTGGGGCGGCGGCCTCGGCTCCGAACTCCTCACCGATCTGCTGAAGCACGCCACGGCCTTCGAGTGCGCCGAGGTGCTGCTCGAAGTCCGCGTCGACAACACCCGGGCGCAGAAGCTGTACGAACGCTTCGGCTTCGAACCGATCGGCTTCCGCCGCGGCTACTACCAGCCGGGCAACATCGACGCACTCGTCATGCGCCTCCACGTCCACGAACACGATCACGTACAAGAGCTCGTACAGGGAACAGAGACTGACTGATGGCTGACGAACCGCTCGTACTCGGCATCGAGACCTCCTGCGACGAGACCGGCGTCGGCATCGTCCGCGGTACGACGCTGCTCGCCGACGCTGTCGCCTCCAGCGTCGACACGCACGCCCGCTTCGGCGGCGTCGTCCCGGAGATCGCCTCCCGCGCGCACCTGGAGGCGATGGTCCCCACCATCGAGCGCGCTCTGAAGGAGGCCGGGATCAGCGCCCGCGACCTCGACGGCATCTCCGTCACCGCAGGCCCCGGGCTGGCGGGCGCGCTGCTCGTCGGCGTCTCGGCGGCGAAGGCGTACGCGTACGCGCTGAACAAGCCGCTCTACGGGGTGAACCACCTCGCCTCGCACATCTGCGTGGACCAGCTGGAGCACGGCCCGCTGCCCGAGCCGACGATGGCGCTGCTGGTCAGCGGCGGCCACTCCTCGCTGCTGCTCGCGCCGGACATCACCAATGACGTACGGCCGCTGGGTGCGACCATCGACGACGCGGCGGGCGAGGCCTTCGACAAGATCGCCCGGGTGCTGAACCTCGGCTTCCCCGGCGGCCCGGTCATCGACCGGCTGGCGAAGGAGGGCGACCCGAAGGCGATCGCGTTCCCGCGCGGTCTGAGCGGCTCGCGCGATCCCGCGTACGACTTCTCCTTCTCCGGTCTGAAGACGTCCGTCGCCCGCTGGATCGAGGCGAAGCGGGCCGCGGGCGAGGAGGTGCCGGTACGGGATGTGGCCGCGTCCTTCCAGGAGGCCGTGGTGGATGTGCTCACCCGAAAGGCCGTCCGGGCCTGCAAGGACGAGGGCGTCGACCACCTGATGATCGGCGGCGGTGTCGCGGCCAACTCGCGGCTGCGGGCGCTGGCCGAGGAGCGGTGCGAGCGGGCCGGTATCCGGCTGCGGGTGCCGCGGCCCGGGCTGTGCACGGACAACGGGGCGATGGTCGCGGCGCTGGGCGCGGAGATGGTGGCCCGGGGCAGGCCGGCCTCGGACCTGGAACTGTCCGCGGACTCGTCGCTGCCGGTGACCGACACCCACGTTCCCGGTGCCCACGCGCACGACCATGTGCACGAGATCAGCAAGGACAACCTGTACTCATGAGCGGCACGACCGTTGCGCTGATGTGGGAGGCCCGCGCCGCCGACGGCAGAGGCCCCGAACTCCTGGAGTGGGCGCGCGCCCGGTCGGCCGAGCTGGCCCGCGAGCCGCTGCGCCGCGAGCTGCTGCGTGCCCCGCAGGACCGGGTCCTGGTCATCACCTGGTGGGAGGCGGCGTACGGCGACGAGCTGCCCGAACTCCCCGAACCGGACGCCGAGTTGATCACGCGTCCGGTGCACCGCTGGCGCTTCGAGTCCCTGGGGGCCGTCGAATCCCTCGGCTGACGCGAGCCGTCGAGCCCCGGGAAGTCCCTCGGCTGATCAGTCCCTCGATGATCGCGTCGAGTTCGTCGGCCACCTCGTAGTCGGCGGCGTACTCGCGCCACCGTTCGGCGACCTCCGTCAGCCGAGGCAGCGCGGCCGCGTCCTCCTCGGTGATCATCTCGGGGAAGTACCGCCTGCTCGGCGGGTTCTCCGCGCGGCGCTCGGCCGCCCTGCGGAAGACCAGGTCGCCGTAGACGTAACTCCAGACCGCCCGGTACGCGCGTACTGCCCGGGCGGGGGAGAGGCCGCAGGCGAGCGCGGAGTCGATGATCTCCTCGACCATCCACAGCGCGTTCTTGTCGGTGAGCTCGCCCAGCGCCAGGATGTCCAGAACCCAGGGGATCCGCGCCAGCATGCCGTGCATGTGCACCGCCACCGCGAGCAGTCGCTCGCGCGGGTCCTCGGGCAGTTCAGGGCGCGGGAAGCCGGCCGCGGTGCCCGACAGGGTGAGCATCAGCAGCTCGTCCTTGTCCTGCACGTAGTGGTACAGCGCCATCGGCGTGGAGCCGAGCTCCTTCGCCACCCGCCGCATGCTCAGGGCGTCCAGGCCCTCTTCCTCGATGATGCGGCGCGCGGTGGCGACCATCGCGTCCGGGTCGAGCCTGCGCGGCCGCCCGACGGACCGTTTCGCCGCCGTCTGCTTCTTCGTTGTTCCTGATGCCTTTTCTGTCCCTGACACCCGGACATTGTCCCCCGTTCCATTGCGACGACTAATTTCTATACGCGTATAGTAATGGCTCGACCGAGCGACCGCGAGAGAAGGGGAAGTCGTGAACGACCGTTTAGGGAAGGCGCGTTGGCTGTTGCTGGTGGCGCTCATCGTGCAGTTCATGGTGGCGTTGGACATGTCCGTGGTGAACGTCGCGCTGCCGGACATGCGCCGCGATCTCGGCTTCACCCCGGAGGGGCTCCTCTGGGTGGTGAACGCCTATGCGCTGGCGTTCGGCGGGCTGTTGATGCTCGGCGGGCGTCTCGCCGACCTGATCGGCAGCAGCCGGGTCCTGACGGCGGGCCTGGTGCTGTTCGGCGTGGCGAGCCTGGCCGGGGGACTCGCGTGGTCGCCCGGCGGGCTGATCGCCGCACGGGCGGTGCAGGGGATCGGCGCGGCCGCGCTCGCCCCGGTCGCCTTCGCCCTGATCGCCATCGCCTTCCCGGCCGGGCCCGCTCGCTCCCGCGCCCTGGGGCTGTGGGGCATGGCGGGTGCGGCGGGCGGCGCGGTCGGCGTGCTCGCCGGCGGGGTGCTCACCGATGTGGCGAGCTGGCGTGCGGTGATGCTGGTGAATCTGCCGATCGTGGTGTTCGCGCTGGTGGGGGCCGTACGCTCCGGGCTGGAGGGCCACCCCGCCCGGACCGGCGCCCGGCTCGATGTGGCAGGAGCGCTGCTGGCCACCGTCGGTACGACGCTGCTGGTCCTCGGGCTCGTACGCACATCGACCCATCCGTGGGGTTCGGCCCAGACGCTGAGCACACTCGGCGCGGCCGTGCTCCTGCTGATCGCCTTCGCAGGCGTCGAGCTGCGGGCCGGGACTCCGCTGCTGCGTCTCGGTCTGCTGAAGGGGAGGCCGGTCCTGACCGCGAATCTCTTCTGCCTGCTGCTGAGCTCGGGGCAGTTCGCCGCGTTCTACTTCGTCTCGCTCTACATGCAGCAGGTGCTCGGTTACGGGCCGACCGCCGCCGGTGCCGCTTTCCTGCCGTTCTCGGTGGGCGTCGTCGCGGGCTCGGTCGTCGCCACCCGTACGGTCGCGGCGCTCGGCACCCGTCGGCTGCTGGCGGTGGGCGGTGGTCTTGCCGCGCTCGGCCTCGCCGGGTTCGCGGCGACGGTGCGGGCGGACGGCAGCTTCCTGTACTCGATCCTCGGCCCGTCCCTGGTCTGCAGCGCCGGCATAGGGATGTGCTTCGTACCGCTCGGCACCGCGGCCACGACCGATGTCGCATCCGATGAGACGGGGATGGCCTCCGGGCTGCTGAACAGCGCCCGCCAGGTCGGCGGCTCGCTGGGACTCGCGGTCCTGGTAACGGTCGCCGCCCAGGCCACCGGCGACGGGGGCCGTCCGGCCGATCTGGCGGCGGGGTACGCGACGGCGTTCTGGGTCTGCGCGGGGCTGCTCGCGGCGGCGGCGCTGGTGGCCCTGGTGCTGCTCCCAGCAGTGGAACGGACTGCTCCGGTGGCCGCTCCGGAAGATTCTCAGAAGAATTCCGGTGGAGCTGTCGATCCGGCCGCCTCCCCTTCGACGCAAGGGTGAGAGGCGGGGAGGGGCCCGCCCCGGCCCCAGCCCTGTCAGGGCGCGGCGACGCCCATCGACTCGGCGGCCAGCGGCCTCGGTGCGCCCTTCTCGTAGAACACGTCGAGGTCGACGATCGTGAACCCCGCGGCCGTCAGTACCTCGGCGATCGGCCGGGTCAGACGGCACCCGGCGAAGAGCCGCCGCTCCACCGGATCGAGGCGGCGCTGCCAGCGGCGCACGTTCTCGTCCTCCTCCGGCGCCAGCCCGTGCTCCAGGAAGTGCAGGGTCGCACCGGGCTTGAGGACCCGCCGCACCTCGCGCAGCGCCGCATCGGCGTCGGGGATGGTGCACAGCGTCCATGTGGACAGGGCGCCGTCGAAGGTGTCGTCCTCGAACGGCAGGTACTGACTGTCCAGGCAGGCGCGCCGCACCGGCGTGTGCCCCGCGTCGATGCGGTCGCGGGCCAGCTTCCAGCCGAGATCGGACGGCTCGACCGCGGCCACGTCGGTGACGGCATCCGGGTAGAACGGAACGTTGTGCCCGGAACCGAACCCGATCTCGATGATCTCCCCGTACAAGCCTTCGCAGACCCGGCGCCGCAGCGGTTCGGTCGACTTCATTCCGCCGACGGCATCGGCGATCCGGGGCACGATCCGTTCGACATAGAACCCCATCGCGAACCTCCGTGTGTCCCTCTCCAGCATGGCACCGCGGCGGCCCCGGCGCACCGTGCCGCCCGCGGAGGGCGGGCGCGCGGTCGGTAGGGTCGGGCCCATGTCTCGCCGCGCACAACTGCCGCCGCCCCCGCCACCCGTGGAGATACGTTCCTGGCCCGACCGTGAGGCGCTGCTCACCGACCGGGCCGAGGTGCTCGGGGAGTTGGTGAAGATGCATATTTCACCGGGCCGGCTGGCGATGCTGTGGCTGTGGGGAGCGCTCTGCGCGGTGGGCTGGTCGCTGGTCGGCGCGGCGCTCATCACGCTGGAGGAGACGTACGACGTCTTCAGCGCCTTGCTCGGTGTGATCCTCGGCGGCATGGGCGCCTGCTGCACGGTGCCCGCGATCATCCTCGTGATCATCGGTCTGATCCGCGACCGCGACATCCGCCGACTGCTCGCCGCCTGGGGTGAGTTGGACCGCGATCCGGTGCGCGACGCGCGGTTGCGGATGCCGGGCGTCAGTCTCGTCTGGCTGCTGATGTCCTTCGCTCTGTGCGCACTCGGGCTGTACGCGTGCATCGCCTTCCCGGCAACCTCCGAGGCGGCCCGGGACAGTTTCGGGCTGGTCGCCCTGGTCATGGGACTCGGGATGACCGGGTGGCTCGTCGGACTGATCGGCATCACCAAGGCGTTCGCCCACCGCCGTTGGGTGCTGCGGACCCTGATCGGGGCGCCAGCTCCCGGGCCGCTGTTCTCCGTCGGGGGCGGCGCGCACCGCTGACCCCGGACCTATCCTGGCCGGATACATGAGTCACGCAGGGGGAGGAGTGTCACATGCAGTGGTACTGGTGGGTACTCATCATCTTCTGGACAGGCGGCTTCGGATGGGCCGTCGACAATGTCCGTACCGCACTGCGCAACCGGCACACCCGCAAGCTGGAGCTGCTGGAGGCGTCCAGGCAGGAGCGGCTGGCCGTCGAAGCGGCCCACAAGCCGCCGGAGCCGGTCTGCGGCTGCACGCACCATCTCGCCAAGCACGACAAGCAGGGCAAGTGCCATGAGCGGGTCGAGGTGCCGACGGCCTGGGACGAGTCCAAGAAGCCGGTCCGCTTCGAGTCGGGACAGTGCAACTGCCAGCAGTACGTGGGTCCTCAGCCGCTCTCGCAGGTGTACGCCGAGGACCTGACCGACCTGGTCTGACGGCCGCCCCACCGGTCAGGCGGGGCCGGTCACCGGGTGGCCGATCAGCATCGTCGGGGCTCCGGCCACCCGGGTCAGGAAGACCGTCGCGGAGTTCGGCCCCTGGAGCTTCATCCGGCGGCGCAGCTCCTCCGGTTCGACGGCCGATCCGCGCTTCTTCACCGTCAGGACGCCGACCTTCCGCTCCCGCAGCAGCGCCTTGAGCTTCTTCATGTTGAACGGCAGCCGGTCGGTGATCTCGTACCCGGCTGTGTACGGGGAGTCGTACGGCTGGTCGCTCGTGACATACGCGATGGTCTCGTCGACCAGCCGGCCGTCGCACCGCGCCACGATGTCGGCGACCAGATGGGCGCGGATGACGGCGCCGTCCGGCTCGTACAGATAGCGGCCGACCGGGCCGACGGGCGGGGCGGGCAGCGGGGCGCCGGACCACAGGGTGGCGCGGGCCGGAAGCACGGTGGCGCGGTGGGAACCGGCCGCGAAGCCCTCACCGAACCAGAGCACCGCCTCCTTCACATCGCCGCCGTCCGAGATCCACTCGGCCTCCGCCTGCGCCGGGATCGCCTCGTGCGGGATGCCGGGAGCGATCTTCAGCGCGGCACGGGGGGCCTTGAGCGCGGCGCCGGTCGCCCAGGAGAGCGGCGGTGAGTACGCCTCGGGGTCGAAGATCCTGCCCCTGCCGCCGCGCCGGGCCGGGTCGACGAAGACCGCGTCGTACGGCGAGGTGTCGATCTCGGTGACATCGGCGCACCGCACCTCGATCAGACCGTCCAGGCCGAGCGCGGCGGCGTTGGCGCGGGCCACCTCGGCGGTCAGCGGGTCGCGGTCCACCGCGAGGACAAAGATGCCCGCCCGTGCGAGCGCGATCGCGTCGCCGCCGATCCCGCAGCAGAGGTCGGCGACGCTGCGCACCCCGCCCGCCTCCACGAATCGCCGAGCGCGATGGGTGGCCACCGACGTACGGGTCGCCTGCTCGACGCCGTTCGGCGTGAAGAACATCCGGTACGCGTCCTCGGCACCGAATTTCGCCACCGCCCGCTGCCGCAGCCGCGCCTGCCCCAGTGCCGCCGATACCAGCGAGGCCGGGTGGGTGCGGCGCAGCCGGGTGGCGGTGGCGAGTTCCTGGGCGGGGTCGTACGACCGCAGCCCGTCCAGGAGCGCCGCACCCTCGGGGGTGCGCAGGGCCATGAAAGCGGCGAGCGGGTCGCCGGCGCCGGACGGGTCGTTCGGGGGGAGAGCGTTCACCCGTCCCATTGTGAGCCAACCGGGTTGACCGGCGGGCCCGGTGGCGGTGTCGGGCCGGGGCGCCCAACACGTGCTGGCAGGATGCGACGCCATGCAGCTAGTACGACAAAAGGAAAAATTAACCATGAAAAGGAGTAGATCGGTTGTGCTGGGGCGGGGCGCGCGGGGGCCCGGCAGGCATCGGCCGGCCTGCGCGGTCCTGGCCGCACTCCTGGTCGCCGCGGTCTGCTCCGGCTGCGCCTCCGGGGCCGGCGGCCGGTTCGGCGACGAGCACCGGGCCCGACCCGCCGCCGGACCCCCGGGCGGTCCCGGACAGCGGGCCGGCCAGGGCGGCGCACCCGCCGGGCTCCGTGAGAACGCGAGGTTCAGCCCGGCTGTACGGGCGGCCCTCGCCAAGAAGTGGGGGCTGGCCAGGCCACCCCTGATCGCGCCCCTGCCGCCTGCCGTGAAGCCGCACATCACCACCCGCGAGGGGTTCGAGGTCAACGGCGGTGACGACTCGCTGCCGCCGGTCTTCACCACCGTCCCGACCAAGGACCGGGTCGTCTTCCTGACGATGGACGACGGTGCCGAGAAGGACCCCGAACTGCTGCAGATGATGGACGAGCTGGACATCCCGTACAGCGCGTTCCTCAGCGACTACCTGGTGCGCGACAGCTACGGGTACTTCCTGGAGATGCAGCGGCTGGGCGTCGGCCTCAACAACCACACGCTCAACCACCCCTACCTGCCCGGGCTCTCGTACAGCGAGCAGAGGAGCGAGATCTGCGACCAGCAGGCCGTCATCGAGAAGCAGTACGGGCAGCGGCCCACCCTCTTCCGCCCGCCGTACGGCAACTACAACGGGGACACGCTCCGCATCGCGAAGTCCTGCGGCATCAAGGCCGTGCCGCTCTGGAACGCGGAGGCGTTCCCGGACCACATGGAGTGGCGCGAGGAGGATCAGGACCTGCACCCCGGCGACATCATCCTCACGCACTTCCGGGGCCGGAAGGAATGGGGTACCAGCATGTCCGGCCTGGTCCGGGCGGTCATGAAGACCATCACGGACAAGGGGTACGCCGTGGCCCGGCTGGAGGACTACGTATGAGAGCCGGAGGACTACGTATGAGAAGCGCGTACCGGCTGCTCGCCGGACTGCTGACAGCCGGTGCGCTGCTGACCGCCACCACCGGGTGCGCACAGTCGGTCGATCCGATCGAACGGCTGGGCCGCAAGGCCGCGCAGAGGGTGACCCACACGCACCCGACACCCGCGGCCGGCCCGCAGGCGCATCCGCACGGCGATCACGGGGCGTCGGGGTCGCGGGTCGTCATCGCCTGCCGTCAGCCGCCGGAGTCCCGGCACTCGCGGCTGTCGCCACCGCTGAGGCACTGGTGGCCGGACCGGCCGGGATCGTACGAAGGAGTGGAGGCCGGCGCCGGGTGCGAGCGGCGGTAGTCCTCGTGCCCGGTCAGCACTGTCGCCACGCACAGCAGGAGCGCGGCCAGGATTCGCGCCCGCCCAGGGCCAGTTCGAGCGGATCAGGACCACGGCGAACAGGGAGACCACCGCGGCGATCCCGCCGAGGACGAGGACCGGCGTCCAGTCCATGGGCGGCGGGTCCGTCAGCTCCTGGCCACCGGGGTCCCACCGCGAGAACGCCAGGTAATAGGCGGCGCCCGCACAGATCAGCCCCTCCAGGACCACCAGCAGCAGACCCAGCAGCACATCGAGGCAGCCGTTCACGGGGCGCGGGGAATCCTGCGTCACCGAGGGGCGATGCGGGAGCGGGTTCGACGGCTGGTACGGAGGTTCGAGCATCAACCCACCGTCGTACGGAACGGTGCGGTCCGCCCCTGCGTTGTCCTTATGTTGTCCGGACCGTTGCGTCGTCCGGGCCGTTGCATGCCCTCGGCGCCCCGTCGCGCCGCGCGCGAGCGGGGGCCGACATGACGCCACGACTGGCTGAATTGGCACTCCGCTTGACCGAGTGCTAATCCCGGTCATAGTCTCGGTGCTGGCACTCACCACTGGAGAGTGCCAGCAGTACTGTGCGACTGGCAGGTCCGGCACCCGCGACGACGGATCCACCTGGTCGCCACCCAAAGACTCTTAACCCCGTGAGATCTCCGAAGGGGGAGACCGGATCGTGTCGACCGCCAGCACCAAGGTTGCGATCAAGCCGCTCGAGGACCGCATTGTGGTCCAGCCGCTCGACGCCGAGCAGACCACGGCCTCCGGCCTGGTCATTCCGGACACTGCCAAGGAGAAGCCCCAGGAGGGCGTCGTCCTGGCCGTGGGCCCGGGCCGCTTCGAGAACGGCGAGCGCCTTCCGCTCGACGTCAAGACCGGCGACGTCGTGCTCTACAGCAAGTACGGCGGCACCGAGGTGAAGTACAACGGCGAGGAGTACCTCGTCCTCTCGGCTCGCGACGTGCTCGCGATCATCGAGAAGTAATTCACCCACGTTTGCTTCTGTTCTGCGCCCCTGGCCCCCTGCGAATAACCAGCCGGGTGGTCGGGGGCGCAGTTCGTTTGAGAGGAAAGCTCAGCTGCCATGGCGAAGATCCTGAAGTTCGACGAGGACGCCCGTCGCGCCCTTGAGCGCGGCGTCAACAAGCTTGCCGACACGGTCAAGGTGACGATCGGCCCCAAGGGCCGCAACGTCGTCATCGACAAGAAGTTCGGCGCTCCCACCATCACCAACGACGGTGTCACCATCGCGCGCGAGGTCGAGCTCGACGACCCGTACGAGAACCTCGGTGCCCAGCTGGTGAAGGAGGTGGCGACCAAGACCAACGACGTGGCGGGTGACGGTACGACCACCGCCACCGTGCTGGCCCAGGCGCTCGTCCGCGAGGGTCTGCGCAACGTCGCCGCGGGTGCTTCCCCGGCCGCCCTGAAGAAGGGCATCGACGCCGCGGTCAAGGCCGTGTCCGAGGAGCTCCTCGCGACCGCCCGCCCGATCGACGACAAGACCGACATCGCCGCCGTGGCCGCGCTCTCCGCGCAGGACCCGCAGGTCGGCGAGCTCATCGCGGACGCGATGGACAAGGTCGGCAAGGACGGTGTCATCACCGTCGAGGAGTCCAACACCTTCGGTCTGGACCTCGACTTCACCGAGGGCATGGCCTTCGACAAGGGCTACCTGTCCCCGTACATGGTGACCGACCAGGAGCGTATGGAGGCCGTCCTCGACGACCCGTACATCCTGATCCACCAGGGCAAGATCGGCTCGATCCAGGAGCTGCTCCCGCTGCTGGAGAAGGTCATCCAGGCCGGTGGCTCCAAGCCGCTGCTGATCATCGCCGAGGACGTCGAGGGCGAGGCGCTGTCGACCCTCGTCGTCAACAAGATCCGTGGCACCTTCAACGCCGTCGCGGTGAAGGCCCCGGGCTTCGGTGACCGCCGCAAGGCCATGCTCGGCGACATCGCCACCCTCACCGGTGCGACCGTCATCGCCGAGGAGGTCGGCCTCAAGCTCGACCAGGCCGGTCTGGACGTGCTGGGCACCGCCCGCCGCGTCACCGTCTCCAAGGACGACACGACGATCGTGGACGGCGGCGGCGAGCCCGGCGACGTCAAGGGCCGGGTCAACCAGATCAAGGCCGAGATCGAGGCCACGGACTCCGACTGGGACCGCGAGAAGCTCCAGGAGCGCCTCGCGAAGCTGGCCGGCGGCGTGTGCGTGATCCGTGTCGGTGCCGCCACCGAGGTGGAGCTCAAGGAGAAGAAGCACCGTCTGGAGGACGCCATCTCCGCGACCCGCGCCGCGGTCGAGGAGGGCATCGTCTCCGGTGGTGGCTCCGCTCTGGTCCACGCCGTCAAGGTTCTCGAGGGCAACCTCGACAAGACCGGCGACGAGGCCACCGGTGTCGCGGTCGTGCGCCGCGCCGCCGTCGAGCCGCTGCGCTGGATCGCCGAGAACGCGGGCCTCGAGGGTTACGTCATCACCTCGAAGGTCGCCGATCTCGACAAGGGCCAGGGCTTCAACGCCGCGACCGGCGAGTACGGCGACCTGGTGAAGGCCGGCGTCATCGACCCGGTCAAGGTCACCCGCTCCGCGCTGGAGAACGCCGCGTCCATCGCGTCGCTGCTGCTCACGACCGAGACGCTGGTCGTCGAGAAGCCGGCCGAGGAAGAGGCCGAGGCCGGCCACGGCGGCCACGGCCACTCGCACTAGCGTGTAGCTCTGCTCAGCCACTGAGGCCCGGTACCCCGTCGTGGGGTACCGGGCCTCGGGCTGTCAGATCAAGCCCGTCCGGCGTTCGAGGGCCGGGGCCGGGGCCGGGGCGATCCCCCATGCGGCAAAGCCGCCCATCGACACTGCCGACGACACTGCCGGGAAGAGGCGGGCAGGGGACAAAGCCCCCCGTCACGCCGAGTGCGGCAGCGCTCCCGCTCGGACCGCATCCGCGAAGGGCAGGCCGGCCGCGAACCGCTCCAACTCATCCAGCGCCTGGTCGGCCATCCGGTGCAGCTCGCCGCCCAGCGAACCCGCGACATGCGGAGTGAGCAGCACATTCGGCAGGTCGTACAACGGTGAGTGCGCAGGCGGAAGTTCGGGCTCCGTCACATCCAGCACCGCGTGCAGCCGACCGGTCGTCAGCTCGGGCAGCAGCGCCTCCTCGTCGATCAGCGATCCCCGCGCCGTGTTGATCAGGGTCGCCCCGGTGGCCATGGCCGACAGCTGTGCCGCGCCGATCATGTGGTGCGTCTGTGGCAGCTGCGGCGCGTGCACCGATACGACCGAGCTGCTCGCACACAGCTCGTCGAGCGAGGTGAGCCGTACACCGAGCCGCGCCGCCTCCGGACCGTCCACGTACGGGTCGTACAGCAGGACGTCCAGGTCGAAGGGGCGCAGCAGCTCGATCACGCGCCGGCCGATGCGGGAGGCACCGACGATGCCGACCGTGCGGCGGTAGTTGCCGGAGCCATCGAGCTCCGCGAGCCAGTCGTGGTCGGTGCGCAGGGCGCGATAGCGGTCCGCGGAGTGCAGGATGCGCTTGCCCGCGAAGAGGATCGCGGCGAGCGTGAATTCGGCGACCGGCAGCGCGTTGGCCCCGGCCGCCGAGGTGACGGCGATCCCGCGCCCCCAGCAGGCGTCCGTGATGTGATGCTTCACGGAACCGGCAGCGTGCACCACGGCCCGCAGCCGGGGCGCGGCCGCCAGCACCTCGGCGGTGAGCGGCGTCGCACCCCAGCAGGTGAACAGCACCTCGGCATCGGCGAGCGCGGCGGCCACTTCGGGCGTCGGGTCGGCCAAGTCGTGGGCGACGAGGTGTGGATCGGTACGGGTGAGGGCCGCCAGCCGGGTGCGGTGGCGGTCGGCGAGGAGGCGTCCGGCGATGCCGGGGCCCATCGCGAGCAGGGCCGTCGGCCGGTTGTCAGTGGCGTGGGGCATGGTGGAATTCGTACTCCTCAGGTCTCGCGCGAGAGTCACTTGACGCTGCCGGCGGTCAGACCGGCCTTCCAGTGCCGCTGCAGCGAGACGAAGGCGACGATCAGGGGGATGACGGCGAGGAGAGAGCCGGTGACGACGAGCGGATAGAAGCTCGGCTCGCCGTGGGTGTTGGTGTTCCAGGAGTACAGACCGAGACTCAGCGGGAAGAGCTTACGGTCCGAGAGCATCACGAGGGGGAGGAAGAAGTTGTTCCAGATCGCGGTGAACTGAAAGAGGAAGACGGTCACGAAGCCCGGCATGACCATGCGCAGCCCGATGGACCAGAAGACGCGCAGCTCGCCGGCCCCGTCGATACGGGCGGCCTCCAGGGCCTCGTTCGGTATGTAGCCGGTGCTGAACACCCGGGCGAGATACACGCCGAACGGGTTGACGAGCACCGGGATCAGTACGGACCAGTAGGTGTTGACCAGGCCGGTCTTGGAGGCCAGGAGATACATCGGCAGGGCGAGCGCCGTGGTGGGGACGAGCACGCCCATCAGCACGAGGCCGAACAGCTTCTCCTTGCCCCGGAATTCGTACTTGTCGAAGGCGTACCCCGCGGCGACACAGATCAGCGAGCAGACGATCGCCCCGCCGCCCGCGTAGAAGAGGCTGTTGAGGTACCAGCGGAAGTAGATGCCGTCGCCGTAGGAGGCCAGGTCCGACAGATTCTCGCCGAGGTTGAAGCCCTCGAAGGAGAAGGCGTTGCCCGCGAGCAGATCGCCGGTGTCCTTCGTGGCGGCGGTGACCAACCAGACGAGCGGGAAGAGCATGTAGACGACGGCGAGCAGAAGGAAGCCGTTGACCGCGGTCTTCGACATCCAGCGGCCGCGTGAGGCGGGGGAGTTCATGCTTTCTTGCCCTTCCGGCCGGTGAAGCGGGTGACGACGAAGGACAGCAGCGCGGCCGTGAGCGCCAGCAGGATGGAGGAGGCCGCGGCGAGACCGTAGTCGTTGCGTTCGAAGGCCGCGGTGTACGCGTACATGTTCGGCGTCCAGGTGGACGTGACGGCGGACCCGGTCCCCTTGTTGAGGATCAGTGGCTCGGTGAACAGCTGGAGCGAGCCGATGACCGTGAACAGCGCGACCATCACGACCGAGGCGCGGATCAGCGGAACCTTGATGCTGAGTGCGACGCGCCAGGCACCGGCCCCGTCGACCGTGGCCGCTTCGAGTACGGAGCGGTCGATGGCCTGCAACGCGGCGTAGAAGATCACCATGTTGTAGCCGAGCCACTCCCACAGGGCGATGTTGACGATGGAGGGGAGGGCGCCCTCGGGTGAGAAGAAGTCGAAGCCGATTCCGCCGGACTCCATGGCGCTGACCACCGGGCTGAGCTGGGGTGTGTAGAGGTAGACCCAGATCAGCGCGGCGATGATGCCGGGCACGGCGTGCGGCAGGAAGAGCGCGAGCTGGAAGAACCGGCGGGCGCGGGCCAGTGCGGAGTCCAGCAGCAGGGCGAGGGCGAGGGCCCCGATGAGCAGCAGCGGAATGTAGAACAGGCAGTATCCGAGGAGTACGCCGAAGCCCTCGCGGAACGCCCGGTCGCCCAGGGCCGCCGTGTAGTTGTCGAGTCCGCTGAAGACGGTCTCGGTGCCGCCGAAGCCCAGGCCGGACTGTTTCTCGGTGAACAGGCTGAGCCAGACCGCGTATCCGATCGGCAGCACCATGGCCACGGTGAACAGTACGAAGAAGGGCCCCAGCAGGATGGCGGCGGCTCTGGTCGTCCGGGCGCGCTTCATCAGCCTGCGTCCTCGACCTTCAGACCGCGCTTCTTCAGCTCGGCGACCGTGGCGTCGTGTCCGGCCTTCACCGCGTCCTTGATGGTGGTGCCGCTGCTGGCGACCTTGCCGAACTGGTCCTTGATGGTGGTGTTCGTCGTGCCGGTCGTCGGGCCCCAGTTCCAGTCGGGGCCGATGGACGTCGCGGCGTCCTCGAACACCTGGTAGATGTCCTCGCCGCCGTAGAAGTCCGCGTCGAAGGCCTTCTTCGCCACCGGGCGCAGCGCCGCCGCGGCCGGGAAGGCGCTCGAAGTGCCGGACTCGATGCGGGCCTTGATGCCTTCCTCGGTGGTCGACATCCAGGTGGCGAACTCGACCGCGGCCTCGGCCTTCTTGCTGGTCTTCGTCACCGCGAAGGTGGAGCCGCCGAGCATGCCGCTGGCCGGCTTGCCGTCCCAGCTGGGCATCGGGGCGACGGCCCACTTGCCGCTCTGCTCGGGCAGCGTGCCCTTGAGGACGCCCGCGCCCCAGGCGGCGCCGAGGTAGCCGACGGTGCCGCCGCTCTTCAGGGAGTTGGTCCACTCGGGGCTGAACGAGGCGTTCGCGCGGATCAGGTCGTCGTCGAGCAGGCCCTGCCAGTAGTCGGCGACCTTGTTGGTGGCAGCGTCGGCCGTGCTGAGCTTCCAGGTGTCGCCCTCGGGCTTGAACCACTGGGCGCCGGCCTGCCAGGCCATCGCCTGGAACGTGGTCGGGTCGTCGGGGAAGAAGGTGCCGATACGGGCCTTCTTGTCGGCCTTCTTGATCTTCTCGGCGGCCTTGCGGAACTCGTCCCAGGTCTTGGGGACCTCGACGCCGTACTTCTCGAACAGGTCCTTGCGGTAGTAGAAGGACTGCGGCGAGGCGTCGAACGGAACGGCCCAGTTCTTGCCGCCGAGCGTCGTCAGCTCGACCGCCTGCGGCAGCAGCTTCTTCTTGATGTCGTCGGTGAAGTACTGGCCGATGTCCTGGAGCGCGCCCTGACTGACGTACTCCGGAAGCTGCGGGTACTCGATGGAGACCAGGTCGGGGGCGTTGCCCGCCTTCACCGCGTTGGAGATCTTGGCGTAGCCGCCCGCGTTGCCGGACGGGATCTCCTCGTACACCACCTTGATGTTCTTGTGCGAGGCGTTGAACGCGTCAACGACCTCCTTGGACCCCTTGGTCCAGCCCCAGAAGGTGATGCTGACGGGCTTGCCGCCGCTTCCGGCGGCGGCACTGTCGCCGCTGCCGCCACAAGCCGTGAGAACGGCGAGGGCGGTGGCGGCGCCGACTACGGCGAGGGACGTTCTGCTCGAACTGCGGCTCACAGCGAGGCTCCTGAACAGGCGACGACATTGGCGTTGGCCGTGATCCTTGGACCAGCCGTGACCGAAGTCAAGAGCGAAAGAGCGATTGATCGAAAAAAGATCAGATAAGTTACGTACGGAAGTGGGTGGAATGCCTGCGGGAGGGGGCGCGAGGTCTGCGGGAACGCCTGCTTCAACGCCTGCTTCACCGCCTACGAGAGCGGCGCTCCGCACGAGTCCCTGACCCGCAGCTGCGGGAGCAGCGTCAGATGCCGCCGGGGCATGTCCGCGCCCTGGCCGAGCCGCTCCACCAGCAGTTCCGTCGCATGGCGGCCCACTTCGCGCTTGGGCGGTGCTACCGCCGTGAGCGGGGTGTCGGCGAGGGCCGCCACCTCGTCGTCGTACGCGATCAGCGCCAGATCGTCCGGCACCCGTACGCTCAGCTCGGCCAGGCGCTGCACCACCTGGATCGCGTCCACGTCGTTGTGGATCAGCGCTGCCGTCGCCACCCCCGAGTGGACCGCCTCGCGCAGCGCCTGCACGGCCTGTTCGAACGCGTGCGGAGCGAGTTCGGCCGGTACGGAATCGATCACGTCCTGCGGTGCGCGCAGCCCGAGCACGGCCAGGGCCTCCTCGTACCCGGACCGCACTGCGACGGCGGTCGGGGAGTCTGCACGGGCCATCAGCAGCGGCGCCCCGTGCCCGAGATCCACCAGGTGGCGTACGGCGAGCAGCACCCCGTGCGCGTGGTCCGAGCAGACCCGGTCCAGGCCGTCCAGCGGGGAGCCCGCGGTGGGCCTGCGCTCCAGCAGGACGGTCGGCACGGGCAGCGAGGCGATCCAGTCGCCGAACGTGGCGGGGTCGCCGGGGTGCTGCCAGCCCGGCGCGACCAGGAGCCCCTCGGCGCCCGCGGAGAGCAGGCCCTCGGTGCGGGCGTGGTCCTCCTGCGGCCGGTAGTCGGAGATCCGCAGGATCAGCCGGGCGCCCGCCCTGGCTGCGGCCTCGTGCGCTCCACGGATGACCTCGGCGAAGTAGTAGGTCGACGAGGGTGCGAGCATGCCGAGGACCAGGCCGGTGCCACCGGGCCCCGCTGTGGCGGAGGGGGCGGCGTCCTGCGGCCAGGACACCGAACCGTGGACCCGGTCGAGCAGGCCCCGGCCGGCCAGCTCCTCCACGTCCCGGCGCACTGTGACGGGAGAGACCCCCAGCTGCGAGGCCAGATCCGAGACCCGGGCCGAGCCCCGTTCCCGTACCAGCCCCAGCAGGCGGTCATGACGTTCAACAGCACTTTCGCGCACGGCAGCAGTCCCCTCGCAGTGTGTGGCCCGGCCTCCGGTCCGGCCGGCGCCGGGGCCTTCGTCCGACCCTAGACCAACGTGATCGAACGATGGGAGTTTCGATCATTCAAACGCAATCCATTGACGTTCGATCAATCCGAGCCCAGGATTCCGGCGATGCCGACTCGTCCCGTCCCTGACTGTTCGTACGGAGGAATTGTGAGACATCGCGTCACCGCCAATCCGGTTGGAGTGGGGCCGGTGATCGCCTTCGGCGGTAAAGAGTCTGTGTGAGCGCAAGGACTGGCTGGTGTCGGGACGTTCATGAGCGAGCAGACAGTAGCGAAGCGGCACATCGGGCATCGTGCCCGGGC
This sequence comes from Streptomyces sp. NPDC002785, assembly GCF_040295565.1. NCBI lineage: Bacteria > Bacillati > Actinomycetota > Actinomycetes > Kitasatosporales > Streptomycetaceae > Streptomyces > Streptomyces sp. NPDC002785. Next base: position 32,347 of record NZ_JBEOVN010000050.1, read on the forward strand.
TCGCCCCGGCTCCTGCCCTCAAGCAAACTCGACGAGCAGGCGCACGCTGCCGGCAGATGATGCCAAGGGGCCAGCGGGCCCTGGCGAACGCGGATGCCGCGATGCGCCAGGCCCGCAAGGACATCGACTTCCTCGCCGTTCTCCCCGCCCGGGCCGCGCAGGCAGTGCTCAAAAACGTACGTGCAGGCGTGGAAGAACTGCTGGGGCGGCGGCGTGGAGGCCCACACCGGTTCCTGCGCGGGCCGCGGCGCTCAAGCATCACGTACCGCCGCCCACTCTCACTGAGGTCCGTACTTGCGGCCTGTCTTGGCGGCGACCCCTCCGAGCAGGCCGCGCGGCGTCACCTTCACAAGCCCCATCAACGCCTTGTACCGCGGGTCCGGGACCGAGACCGACCTACCGCGCGCCAGGTCCGCCAGGGCCGCCGCCACCAGCTTGTCCGCGTCGAGCCACATCCAGCCCGGGATGTTGCCGGTCCCCATCCCGGCCCGCTCGTGGAACTCGGTCCGTACGAAGCCGGGGCACAGAGCCATCAGCCGCACCCCCGAACCGGCCAGGTCCTTCGCCGCGCCCTGGGTGAACTGCACGATCCATGCCTTGGACGCGCCGTACGTCCCGCGCGGCACGAACGCCGCCACCGAGGCCACATTGACGACCCCGCCCCGCCCGCGCTCCCGCATCCCGGCCGCCGCCGCCGAAGTCAGCCGCAGCACCGCCTCGCAGTGCACCTTCAGCATGTTCAGCTCATCGGTCATGGGCACATCCAGATAGCGGCCCTTGTTGCCGAACCCGGCGTTGTTGACCAGTAGATCGACCGGCTGGTGACGGTCCGTCAACCGGGCCTCGACCGCGGCGATCCCCTTGTCCTCGGACAGGTCGGCCGTCAGCACCTCGGCCTCGATACCGTGCCGGTCGTGCAGCTCGGTCGCCTGCTCGCGCAGCCGCTCGGTGCTGCGCGCCACCAGCACCAGGTTGTGCCCATCGGCCGCGAGCCGCCGCGCGAAGGCGGCTCCGATCCCTGCGGTCGCGCCCGTAATCAGTGCAGTTGTCATATGCGGCACGTTAGTGCCTGTCCGGCACGCCGCGATCAGTCGTCCGCCGCCTCCGTCTCCACGTACTTCAGAGCGGCACGCAGCGTCTCGGGATGCAGCGCTTCCCCGGCCGCGAGCAGCTTCGGGAGCAGCTCCCGTCGCGTCGTCGAGGCCAGGAAGTCCAGCTGCACGGTGACGTCGTGGTCGGGCCGGTGCGCTATCTCGACCGGGTCCCCGGCGCGGATCTCGCCCGGCTCGATCACCCGCAGATAGGCACCCGGGGCAGCCGCCTGCGTGAACCGCTTGACCCAGCGCTTCTCGTCGACATGACCGGCGAACGTACGGCAGGGAATCCGGCTCGACGTGACCTCCAGCACCAGATCGGGGCCGATCCGCCAGCGCTCGCCGATCTTCGCGCCGCTCACGTCCAGACCGCTGGTCGTCAGGTTCTCGCCGAACGCGCCATTGGCCAGCGGGCGGCCCAGCTCCCGCTCCCAGACGTCGAGTTCCTCGCGGGCGAATGCGTACACCGCCTGGTCGGAGCCGCCGTGATGGCGCAGATCGCACACCGCGTCCCCGGCCAGGCCACTGCCGCCAGTGCCCTTGGGGCCGGGGTCGGTAACGCGTATGGGACCGTCGGCAGGCTGCTTGTCGATCCCGGTCGCGCCGCCGGGGGCATCGGTGTAGTCGACGGCCTCGGGCCGTCCCACATTCACGGTCAGCAGCTTCATCGGCTTCATCGGCTTCATCGGCTTCATCGGCTTCATGCGGAGGACGCTAGCCACTTCACCCTCAAAGATGCGCATCAATAATTCGCACCCGTCCCAAGAGCCGCTTATGGTTGAAGGGTGATCGAAGCTCGTCATCTCCGTGTCCTGCGCGCCGTGGCCGCCACTGGCTCGTTCTCCGCCGCCGCCCGCGAACTGGGCTGCACCCAGCCGGCGGTCAGCCAGCAGATGAAGGCCCTGGAAGTCTCTGCGGGGACCACCCTGCTGATCCGTACGGGACGCGAGATGAGGCTCACCCAGGCGGGGGAGGCCCTCGTCCGGCACGCCTCCGGAATCCTGGCCGGGCTCACCGCCGCCGAGGAGGAGGTCGCCGCCATCGCCGGACTGCGGGCCGGCCGGGTCCGGCTCGTCTCGTTCCCCAGTGGCAGCTCCACGCTGGTCCCCGGCGCCCTCGCGGCGCTGCGCGCGGCCCACCCCGGCACCCGTGTCTCCCTGGTGGAGGCCGAGCCGCCGCGTTCGGTCGAGATGCTGCGCGAGGGCGACTGCGACATCGCGCTGGCGTTCCGTTACGGCGCCTCCGGCGCGGAGTGGGAGGACCTGGTCGTACGCCCGCTGCTCACCGACCGGCTGATCGGCCTGGTCCCCGAGGGGCACCGGCTTGCCGGTTCGGCCGCGGTCGGTATCGCCGAGCTGGCCGACGAGTCGTGGATCGCGGGCTGTCCGCGCTGCCGCCGCCAGCTGGTGGAGGTCTGTGAGAAGTCCGGCTTCACGCCCCGGATCGACTTCGCCACCGACGACTACCCGGCAGTGATCGGCCTGGTCGGCGCCGGACTCGGGGTGGCCGTACTGCCGGAGCTGGCGATCGAGTCGGTACGCCCCAAGGGGGCCCGCACCGTGACGGTCGAGCCGGCCATCGAGCGCGAGATCGTCGCCCTGACCCTGCCCGACCTGGCCCAAGTGCCGGCGGTGGCGGCCACCCTGGACCGGCTGTCCCTGGCGGCCTCCCGCTGAGTGCGGGGCCTGCCTGTGGCCCGGCCCCCTCGGTGGCCGGGTGAGGTACAGAAACGTTTTTGTATTTGTTGCGCGGGGGACGGCGTGATCAGCCGTGCCCCGACGGGGACGGAAGGCCCGACGGCGCCGCTGCCGCGATCAGCCGGTTGCGGGCCCGCCCCATGAGCTCCTCGCGTTCGTCCTCGGTCAGTCCGCCCCACACTCCGTAGGGCTCTCGTACCGCCAGTGCGTGTGCTGCGCACTCGGCACGTACCGGGCATCGCATACAGACCTCTTTCGCCGAGTTCTCGCGGGCGCTCCGTGCCGCCCCGCGTTCACCCTCCGGGTGGAAGAACAGCGAGCTGTCGACCCCGCGGCAGGCCGCCAACAGCTGCCAGTCCCACAGATCGGCGTTGGGTCCGGGAAGCCGGGAGAAATCTGCCATTGCTTGTCTCCTCGAAACCATGCTGAGTCGGAATCGTCGGTGTCGTCCATTGCTGACCGTGTTCATGACATTTACATCTACTTACATCTACGGTGTAAGTAGATGTAAATATGACTGATTGCGAATCTAGCCATAGACACCAGCAAAAGGGAAGAAAACCCGCCAAATGAGGCATATCTTCACGTGAAGTTTCGGTTGACGGTTGGATGACTCGTGCCGCTCTCCTCCGTGTGCGGGTCCTCACGTAGAGTGCCGAACCCGGCCGCCCGACCCGTAACTCTTTCGAGTGACCGTCGTTGAGAGGGCGTAGGCGGTTGACAGAAAAAGCGATCGGGCAGATGTCCGAGAGCGTCAACCGCTCAGGTGACGACTTGTAACAGCCTGGAGGCTCAAGGTGACGCGCATCAGCTGCGGAGGACGGTCATGACATCCGTCCTCGTCTGCGACGACTCCCCGCTTGCCCGAGAAGCGCTCCGTCGCGCGGTCGCGACCGTGCCCGGCGTCGAGCGTGTGACGACGGCGGCCAACGGCGAGGAAGTCCTCCGCCGCTGGGGCGCCGACCGTTCGGATCTGATTCTGATGGACGTACGCATGCCCGGTCTGGGGGGTGTGGAGACGGTCCGGCGGCTGCTCTCCGCCGACCCCGGCGCCAGGATCATCATGCTGACCGTCGCCGAGGACCTGGACGGTGTCGCGCTCGCGGTCGCCGCCGGTGCCCGCGGTTATCTGCACAAGGACGCCTCACGCGCGGAGCTGCGGGCCACCGTCACCCAGGCGCTGGCCGATCCGACGTGGCGGCTCGCCCCGCGCCGGCTGCGGTCGGCCGAGATGGGAGCGGCGCCGACGCTCACCGCACGTGAGATCCAGGTGCTCGAAGGAATGAGTCACGGCCGCTCGAACGCCGAGATCGGCCGTGAGCTGTTCCTCTCCGAGGACACCGTGAAGACGCACGCCAGGCGTCTGTTCAAGAAGCTCGGCGCCTCGGACCGGGCGCACGCCGTGGCGCTCGGCTTCCGCTGGGGCCTGGTCCGCTGAGGACCGGCCATGGCCGGCAGCCGATCGATTCCCCGTCCGCACACCGGCGGACGGGGTGATGTGGCCGACGCGCGCGGGGCGGGCTCCGCCCCGCCGGTGGTGCCCTCCGCACCGACGGTTTGTGAAGCTTCCCGGCCGATGCCGCATCCTTGACATGTGGAGTTCCTCGGGAACGATTCGGTCGAGCGGAAGGGGAGGGCGCAGGGCATGACTTCCGGCGCACCCGCTCATAACGCTTCGGTGCACAACTACGGACGCGGCGGAGCGAAAGACGCGGCTCCGGGGCACCATGGTCCGATGCGCGACGACGAGACGACGGTGATCGGTGCACTGGTGCACCGCGCCGTCGAGGGGGACGCGCAGGCCACCCATGATCTGCTGGCCCATGTCCACCCTCTCGCGCTGCGCTACTGCAGGTCCCGGCTGAACCGGCTGCCCGGTGATGCCCGCCACTTCGTGGAGGATCTGGCGCAGGAGGTCTGTGTCGCGGTGCTGATGGCGCTGCCGCGCTACAAGGACACCGGCAGACCCTTCGAAGCCTTTGTCTTCGCCATCGCGGGCCACAAGGTCGCCGATCTCCAACGGGCCGCCATGCGGCACCCGGGATCGACGGCCGTCCCCTCCGACGAGATGCCCGAGCGGCCGGACGATTCGCTCGGGCCCGAGGAGCGCGCGCTGCTCAGCAGCGATGCGGCCTGGGCCAAGAAGCTTCTTGCCAACCTCCCGGACAACCAGCGTGAGCTGCTCGTTCTGCGGGTGGCGGTCGGTCTGACCGCCGAGGAGACCGGACAGATGCTGGGCATGTCGCCGGGTGCCGTCCGGGTTGCCCAGCACCGGGCGCTGAGCAGGCTGCGGGCCCTCGCGGAGCAGTGAGCCGGGCCCTGTCCAGGTTCCGTACGAAGCTACAGAACCTCTAGGTGATCTTGCTCGTGGAATGAGACACCCCCGGAGGCCGTTAGCATGGACATCCGCACCGATCAAGGCCATTTGGGGAAGGTGTCATGACTGCAAACGTCGACGGAGTGCCCGAGAAATTCGCGACACTCGGGCTGACATACGACGACGTGCTGCTGCTGCCCGGCGCGTCCGACATGGCGCCCGATCAGATCGATACCTCTTCGTACATCTCCAAGAACGTGCGGGTGAACATCCCGCTGCTCTCCGCCGCGATGGACAAGGTCACCGAGGCCCGCATGGCGATCGCCATGGCCCGGCAGGGCGGCGCCGGTGTGCTGCACCGCAACCTCTCCATCGCCGACCAGGCCAACCAGGTCGACCTGGTGAAGCGCTCCGAGTCCGGCATGGTCACCGACCCGATCACGGTGCACCCGGACGCGACACTGCGCGACGCCGACGAGCTGTGTGCCAAATTCCGCATCAGCGGTGTCCCGGTCACCGACGCCGCGGGCAAGCTGCTCGGCATCGTCACCAACCGTGACATGGCATTCGAGTCGGACCGTACGCGCCAGGTGCGCGAGGTCATGACGCCGATGCCGCTGGTCACCGGCAAGGTCGGCATCTCCGGCATGGACGCCATGGAGCTGCTGCGCCGCCACAAGATCGAGAAGCTTCCGCTGGTCGACGACGCGGGGGTCCTCAAGGGCCTCATCACCGTCAAGGACTTCGTCAAGGCCGAGCAGTACCCGAACGCCGCCAAGGACAAGGAAGGCCGGCTGCTGGTCGGCGCCGCCGTCGGTGTCGCGGGCGACGCGTACGAGCGGGCCCAGGCGCTCATCGAGGCGGGCGTCGACTTCATCGTCGTCGACACCGCCCACGGTCACTCCCGGCTGGTCGGCGACATGGTCGCCAAGATCAAGTCGAACTCCTCGGTCGACGTCATCGGCGGCAACATCGCCACCCGTGACGGCGCCCAGGCGCTGATCGACGCGGGCGTCGACGGCATCAAGGTCGGCGTCGGCCCCGGCTCCATCTGCACCACCCGCGTCGTCGCCGGCATCGGTGTCCCGCAGGTCACCGCGATCTACGAGGCCTCGCTCGCCGCCAAGGCGGCCGGTGTCCCGGTCATCGGCGACGGCGGCCTGCAGTACTCCGGCGACATAGCCAAGGCCCTGGTGGCCGGTGCGGACACCGTGATGCTCGGCTCGCTGCTTGCGGGCTGCGAGGAGTCCCCGGGCGAGCTGCTCTTCATCAACGGCAAGCAGTTCAAGTCGTACCGCGGCATGGGTTCGCTCGCCGCGATGCAGACCCGTGGCGACCGCAAGTCGTTCTCCAAGGACCGCTACTTCCAGGAGGGCGTCGCCTCCGACGAGAAGCTGGTCCCCGAGGGCATCGAGGGCCAGGTCCCCTACCGCGGCCCGCTCTCCGCGGTCGTCCACCAGCTCACCGGCGGTCTGCGCCAGTCGATGTTCTACGTCGGCGGCCGCACCGTCCCGGAGCTCCAGGCCAACGGCCGGTTCGTCCGGATCACCTCGGCGGGTCTCAAGGAGAGCCACCCGCACGACATCCAGATGACGGTCGAGGCGCCGAACTACAGCAGGAAGTAACGCAACAGCGCAGCTGAGGGGCGGCCCGGGGTTCCCGGGACCGCCCCTCACGACCTCCCCCACGACAGGGAGCGGGCTCCCGACGCCCTGCGACTCCGCTTGCGGCGTTGTCGTCAGTCAGCGACGCTCCTTCCCCGAGCTCTCGGCTTCGCTCGACCAGGGGAGACCCATCCGCTTCCTTCCTCCGCCTTGCAATCGAAGCCGCATGACGCCGCTCGCTGATCCGCTCCCTGTCGTGGGGGAGGTCGTCAGCCGTGTATCGGGGATACTGGACAACGCAGACGTAGAGGGAAAGGCCACACCATCGTGACTGAGATCGAGATCGGGCGCGGCAAGCGCGGCCGCCGGGCGTACGCATTCGACGACATCGCCGTCGTTCCGAGCCGTCGTACCCGCGACCCGAAGGAGGTCTCGATCGCCTGGCAGATCGACGCCTACCGTTTCGAGCTGCCGTTCCTGGCGGCTCCCATGGACTCCGTGGTCTCCCCGCAGACCGCGATCCATATCGGTGAGCTGGGCGGCCTCGGTGTCCTCAACCTCGAGGGCCTGTGGACCCGGCACGCCGACCCGCAGCCGCTGCTCGACGAGATCGCCGAGATGCCCGTGGAGTCGGCGACCCGCCGCCTCCAGGAGATCTACTCCGCTCCGATCCAGGAGGAGCTGATCGGGCAGCGCATCAAGGAGGTGCGCGACTCCGGTGTCGTCACCGCCGCCGCGCTCTCCCCGCAGCGCACCGCGCAGTTCTCCAAGGCCGTCGTCGACGCGGGTGTGGACATCTTCGTCATCCGCGGTACGACGGTCTCCGCCGAGCACGTCTCGGGTGCGGCCGAGCCGCTCAACCTCAAGCAGTTCATCTACGAGCTGGACGTCCCGGTGATCGTCGGCGGCTGCGCCACGTACACCGCGGCCCTGCACCTGATGCGGACCGGCGCGGCCGGTGTCCTCGTCGGCTTCGGCGGCGGCGCCGCGCACACCACGCGCAACGTCTTCGGCATCCAGGTCCCGATGGCGACCGCGGTCGCCGATGTGGCCGGGGCCCGCCGCGACTACATGGACGAGTCCGGCGGCCGGTACGTGCACGTGATCGCGGACGGCGGCGTCGGCTGGTCCGGCGACCTGCCGAAGGCCATCGCCTGTGGTGCGGACGCCGTGATGATGGGCTCCCCGCTGGCCCGTGCGACGGACGCGCCGGGCCGCGGCCGCCACTGGGGCATGGAGGCCGTCCACGAGGACGTGCCGCGCGGCAAGCTGGTGGACCTGGGCTCCGTCGGCACGACCGAGGAGGTCCTCACCGGTCCTTCGCACACCCCCGACGGCTCGATGAACATCTTCGGTGCGCTGCGCCGGGCGATGGCGACGACGGGGTACAGCGACCTCAAGGAGTTCCAGCGCGTCGAGGTGACGGTGGCTGACTCGCAGCACCGCCGCTGACCGCTCTCAACAGCACGGGCGAGGCCCGGACCGCCCATGCGGT
>NZ_JBEOVN010000051.1:0-40414 GCF_040295565.1 Streptomyces sp. NPDC002785
CGCGGGGTTGGTCATTTGATCTTGTACGCTTGAGCTGAGAAATACTCCTGGGGCGGTGGGGTGCGGCCCACCGCCCCTTCTGCTTGGACCAACCGGCACATGGGGGCGGCATCGTGGGGCTCCTTCTCCCGCACCCCATGTACCGGTCGGTCTTATTCCCCCTATTACCAAAACCTGACCGGGTGGTCTATCTCACCACCCGTCAACCTCTTATTACGGTCGCGTAGGTCACATTCGGCGGTGCAGGATGAGCGTTTGTGGCAGACGATTCGAGAAAAAATCAACGTAGCGTCATCAACCGACATGGCGTCATCGGGTCGTACGCAGCGATTGGCGACAGCTTCACCGAGGGAGTCGGCGACCCCGGCCCGGACGGTACCTACGTCGGCTGGGCGGACCGTTTCGCGGTACTTCTCGCGGACCAGCTCCCCGACCCTGATGCGGGGACGAGCACCGAAGGCTCCGCTCACGGGAATTTCAGGTACGCCAATCTCGCCGTACGCGGACGCCTCCTCGACCAGATCGTCGAGGAGCAGGTGCCGCGCGCCAAGGAGCTCGCACCCGACCTGGTGAGCTTCTGCGCGGGCGGCAACGACATCATCAGGCCCGGCACCGACCCCGACGACGTGGCCGAGCGCTTCGAGCACGCGGTCGCCGAGCTGGCCGAATCGGTCGGCACCGTCCTGGTCACCACCGGTTTCGACACCCGAGGCGTTCCCGTGCTGCGGCATCTGCGCGGCAAGATCGCCACTTACACCGCCCATGTGCGGTCCATCGCCGACCGCTACGACTGCCCGGTCCTCGACCTGTGGTCGCTGCGGTCCGTCCAGGACAGGCGCGCCTGGGACGACGACCGGCTCCATCTGTCGCCCGAGGGACACACCAGGGTCGCGCTGCGCGCCGCCCAGGTCCTCGGCATCGACGTGCCGGCCGACCCGGACCAGGAATGGCCCCCGCAGGTACAGCGCGGCACGCTCGAAGTACGGCGCGACGACATCCACTGGGCGCGCGAGTACCTGGTCCCGTGGATCGGACGGCGGCTGCGAGGCGAGTCCTCCGGCGACCATGTCGAGGCGAAGCGGCCGGACCTCCTGCCGCTCTAGGCTGCGTCCGCCACCGCAGTGCCCTCCCTCGCCGGACGGGCTCGAGGTTCAGGCGCGTCCGGCGAGAGGCGGCAACGGCGGCGCCGGTATCCGTTCCAGCACACCGCCCGCGAAGACGTCGTACAGCGGCAGCGTCTCCAGATGCACATAGCCGATGTGGCAGTCGCAGACAGCCAGCGGACAGGCCCGCGGGCCGAGAGAACGCCGGTAGCTCCCGTCGTAGAGGTTGCCGAGCTCCGCCGGGACGAAATGGCAGCGCCGCACCGTTCCGTCGCCGTCCACCGAGATGACCGACTCGCCCGTCCGGCAGGGCAGCCCGGCCGACCGGTGCGGATGCCGGCTGTATGGGAAGAGCGGGTCGAGGTCCGTCCAGCGGTCCGCTTCCTCGTCCGTGTAGGTGTGTCCCTCCGCGGCGTTCACCCAGAGGTAGACCTCGTCCGGCAGGGCGTCACGCAGCCGCCGTGCCTCGGCGAGATGGTCGTCGAGACCGACGACACCGACGCTGTGACGGATGCCGATCGCGGCCAGCTCCCGGCATTTGATGAGGAACCGCTCGTACGGCGTCTGCCCCGGGTGGTACGTGCACCAGAGCGCGATCTTCTCGCGGCCGGCGTCACCCGCCTCGGCCAGCCACCCCGTACGGCTGCTGAGATTGGTCTGGATCGCGACCCTGCCGATGTGCGGCAGCTGCGCCAGCTCGACCAGCGCACGCCGGTACCAGGAGCGGACCAGACCCTCGCCCCACGGGGTGAACAGGACCGAGATCCGGTCGCCTGTCTGTGCCGCGGCCCACACCATGAACCGCTCCAGCGCGGCGCGGTCGGCGCGCAGCTGCTCCCGGCTGTCGCGCCGCTTGGCGAACGGGCAGTACGGGCAGTCGTAGTCGCAGGACGCGAGCGGACCGCGGTAGAGAATGGTCAGGTCCATGGGCGCGCTCACTTGAGTTCGTACGCGGCCATCGCGGCCCGTACGTCGGGGGAGAAGAGTTCGGGGCCCAGTGCGTCGGAGTGGGCCAGGCCCTCGGGGGAGAGCTGCAGCAGGCCGGACGCCCCGGCCGTCGCGTCGAGCCAGCCGCGCGCCTCGAACCGGGCCAGTTCGGCGGGGAAGTCATCGGCCGGGGAGCTGCCGAACCGTTCCCGGTAGTCGGCCGGTTGCAGCCCCTCGGCCTGGAGGACCGACTGCAGGAGGTGGCGGCGGCGCGCCTCGTCGCCGTCGACGTACCGTCCGACCTCGGCGCGCGAGAAGTCCTCGGTCCCGGTGTAGCCGTCGATGATCGCCCGTACCTCACGCGTCTCCACCGCATAGTCGAAGGAGTAGTGCAGCTTCGAGGTGTACGAACGGGCGCCGCACCCCAGGCCGATCATGCCGTCGGTCTGACAGGCGTAGTCGTCGGGGCCGTCCGTCCGCGGGGCGTCGGCGCGGCGGAACATCCGCATGGACACCTGCTCGTAGCCGTGGGCGAGAAGATGGTCCCGGCCCGAGCGGTACAACCGCAGCCGCTGTTCGTCCCAGGCGGCGTCCGCCGCTGCCTCGCCGTCGGCGCCGAGCCGCCCGAGACCGGTCAGCGGGCGGACGTACAGCGGATAGAGATACAGCTCCTCCGGCTGCCAGCCGAGCGCCGCGTCCAGCGAGGTGCGCCAGCTTTCCTCGGACTGCCCGTCGATGCCGTAGATCAGGTCGATGTTCAGGATCGGGATGCGGGCATTACGTATCCGGTCCAGCGCCGCCTCCACATCGGCGCGGTGCTGCGGTCGTACAGCGGCACGCGCCTCGGCTTCCACGAAGCTCTGCACGCCGATGCTGATCCTGGTCGTCCCGCGGTCGGCGAGGACGGCCAGCCGGTCGGCCGTCGCGGTCGACGGCGACGTTTCGACCGACAGCGGAACGGACCGCAGATCGGCGCCCATCCGCTTCTCCGCGATGTCGCAGAGCCGCTCCAGCTCCGCCGCGGTCAGGAACGTGGGAGTGCCTCCGCCGAACGCCGCCGCGGCGAAACGCACCGGCTCGGCGTCTCCCAGCGCGTCGCGGACGGCGGTGGCCTGCCGGTCCAGAGCGTCGAGGTACCGGGTCGTCAGCTCGTCGGGAGCGCCGATCCGGGTGAAGAGATTGCAGAAACCGCAGCGGACCTCGCAGAACGGTATGTGGAGATAGAGCGAGAGCGCGTCCTTGCGCTCGGCCGCCCACAGCTCGCGCAACGCCGGCCGGTCGGCGAGGGGGCGATAGGCGGTCTTGTGCGGATAGGCGTAGACATAGCTCTGGTACGGGCGGGTGGTCTGTGCGACGGTCGTGGTGCGGCTCATGGTGCGGTGGCCCCCGATTCCAGGAAGAACTGCGCGTACGGAACGGTCCAGACGGACTCGTGACCGAGCCGGTGACCGGTGTAGCCGTCATCCCCGTACGCCGTTCCGTGGTCGGAGCAGACGATGGCGAAACAGCGGCGGCGGCTGCTCGCAGCGGCGAAGAGCCGGCCGATGTGGGCGTCGACGTACTCCAGGGCAGCGGCATGGGTGGCGCGGGAATCGCCTGCCTCGCGCGTGGCCCCCGGCTGGTGGAACCAGTTGGGCTGGTGCAGGGCGGCCACATTGACGAAGAGGAACAGCCGTTGCTCGGCGGTGAGTTCGGCGACGACCTGCTCGGCACGGGCCACCTGCGCCTCGAAGGACGTGGGTGACGCGACGCCGAACTCCGGTTCCCAGTGGCTCTCCTGGAACATGCCGGGCAGTACGGAGCCGAGCGGCCCCTGCCGGTTGAAGAAGCCGACGCCGCCGATGCACACCGTGCGGTAGCCCGTATCGGCGAGGCCGGACAGCAGATCGGGGGTGTCGAAGACAAATGTGCCCGAAGCAGTGGACTCACTGCCCGCGAAACGCGCAGCGAACAGTCGGGGGTGCGGCCCCTGGCCGACCGGTGTCGGCAGGAATCCCGCGAAGATCGCCTGGTGGGAGGCGTAGGTGAAGCTGCCGGGCGCATGCCGCTTCTCCCAGACGCCGTCCGGGAGATGGCGCGCCAGATGCGGGATGCGTCCGGCGGCGGCGAGCTCCGCCGCCACGTCGTAGCGCAGCGTGTCGAGGGTGATGAGCAGCAGGTCGTGGCTGCCCACGATCTCGCTCATGTCCGGGTTCCGGGCGTCCGTGAGGGCGGGCGCGGTGTCAGGGAGTGGCGGTTGCACGGTGGTTCCTTGCTCTGTTCAGTACGGCGGCGACCTGCGCCGCATAGGTGTCCAGGCCCTCGGCGCCGCTGCCGGGAAGCCCGGTCAGCCGGGGCAGCAGATCGCCGAAGGCGTTGACCTCGCCGACGGCGAAGCGCCGCCAGCCGGTCGCGGGCAGCAGATCGACGCCCACACACAGCGTGTCCGGGAAACAGGCCGCTGCCCGTTCGCACACGGCCAGGGCCTCGGCCCAGCTGCTGCCCGCGGCCTCGACGGCCGCACGGACGTCGTCGAGACTTCCGCGCTCGCCGCCGAGGTGAAGATTGGTCATGGGGGAGTGGCTGGTGCGCACGACGGCATGGGTGGCCCGGCCGGCCACCACCACGACCCGCAGGTCCGTCGCCCGGCCGTGCTGGGTGGCCTTGGGCAGCCAGCGCTCGATGTGCAGCCCGTCCGGTGCGAGTGCGTCGACGATCGCCGCGACCTCCCGCTCTGTCGTACAGCGCCGCACTCGCAACGAGTTGAAGAGCCGCCCGGCCGTGTCGCGCTCCACCGAAGTGGTCGCCCTGACCCGGCCGGGCCCGGCTGTCTCCACGGCCAGGACCCCCGAGGCGGACGAGCCGTGCGCCGGCTTCACAAAGGCCCGGGGCATGCCGTGGGCGGTCATCCGGTCGCGTACGTCCCCCCAGTCGCGCACCACGGGGGCCGCGGCTCCCGAGGTCGGCGACGGGGGTACGGGCACTTTGGCGCCGTCCAGCACGGCATGGCAGAGCCGCTTGTCGAACAGCACCGCGACATCGCCGGGGTCGTCGAGGAGAACGGCACCGGAAGCGGCTGCCGCCCGCGCCACTGCCCGTACGGCCGAGGTGAACCGGGCGTACCACAGGGCGGTGCCCTCGACCCTGGCTGGATCGCCGACTGCCCGGAGCAGCCGTTCCACCTCGGGGTCCTCACCGGGCGAGTCCATTCGTACGGTCTCGCCCGGACGGAAGGCGGCCTCGCCGCGCAGGACGTGCAGCCAGGGAACGACCCGCGCGGGCGGCAGCCCGGCGGCGCGCACGGCGTCCTGGAAGAGCGCGACCCGGCGGTTGCCGGGCACACCCACGACGGCGAAGCGCGGCGCCGGGCCGGTTGCGCTATTCGCTGACGGCGACATAGCGGTGGCCGTCCTCTTCCGGATCCCAGTCCTCGACCTCATGGATCTCGCCGTTCACCCGGTCGGCACCGAGCAGGTCCCTGAGGCGGTCCACCAACGGGTCGCTGATGTAGTGATGGTGCAGATCCAGCGAGGTCAGGTGGGTGAGCGGCTGGCCCGAGAGCAGCGCCTCGGCGCCTTCGTCGCCCAGGGTTCCCATTGCGAGGGAGAGCGACTCCAGCTGGGCCACGACAGGGGCGGAGGCGACCGCGGCCGCGATCTCGTCCTGGATCTCGCTGTTCTGCAACCCCAGATGGCGCAGGGCGGGGAACGCCGCACCCGACAGCACCGGCGCGAGGTCCTCGACCGTCACGTCTCCGCCGTACTCGGCGACGCCGAGCCAGAGTTCGAGGTGCACCAGAGCGGGCAGTTCCGACGCTCCGATCGCCCGTACGATGCCGGACGGCAGTCCGCCCGACTCGAACCGCAGCGACTTGAGCGCCTTGTGCCGCACCGGCTGCAGGCCGAACGGCTCCTTGCCGTCGATCGGCTCGTCGCACCCGCGTACCGCCAACTCCTCCAGCTGTCCGAACGCCTCGACCACCGGCGTGATGTCGGACATCTCGAACCACGACAGTTCGCACTCCTCGCTGACGACATCGGCGAGGAACAGCGCCTTCAGGGCCGGAATGCGGTCCGCGTGGCCGACCAGCAGATCGACGACGGGGGCGAAGGATTCGTACTCCTCCTGCCACCAAGGACCGATCAGCAGTGCCCGTACCTGCGCCGTGTCGACCGTGTCGACGAAGTGCTGCCACAGCGCGGCGAACGTCAGATCGCCCTGCCAGGCGCTCTCCAGCCGCCACGCGACCGAGTCGGCGGCCGGGAGAGGGGCGGTGTGCGACTGGGCCGGTCCCGGCAGGGTCAGGACGGGCAGGCCGTGGAACGTCTCCGGGTGTTCGATCTCAGTCATTGCGCATCACTCCGAAATCGCGGTGTAGCGGCCTTCGATGCCGCGGTCACCCCAGGGCTCCTCGCGTTCCGACACATCGACCTGCACCCCATGGGGTTCCAGCGCCTGGGTGATCCGGCGCTCCATCGGCTCGGTCATGAAGTGGTGGTGCAGATCGAGCCTTTCGAGATGGGTCAGCGGCTGGCCGTCCAGCAGCGCCGCCGCGCCCTCGTCGCCCAGCGTGCCGTGCGACAGGTCGAGGGTACGCAGCTGGGCGACGACCGGGGCACCCGCGACGGCAGTCGCGATCTCGTTCTGCACCTCGCTGTTGCGCAGACCGAGGTGGTGGAGGCGGGGGAAGCGGGAGCCGGAGAGCAGCGGCGCCAGGTCCGCCACATCGGCGTCGCCCCCGTACGCGGAGACGCCGAGCCAGAGATCGAGCCGCTCCAGTGCGGGCAGTTCGCTGTCCAGAATGCCGCGGATCACTCCGACCGGCAGGCCGCCGGTCTCGATGGTCAGCGAACGCAGCAGCTCGTGCTTCGTGGGGGAGAAGACCAGATCCGTGCCGCCCCGCACGCCCAGCTCCAGCAGGCCGGGGAACGCGGTCAGCAGCGCGGTGACATCGGACTGCTCGATCCAGGAGATCTCGTTCTCCTCCGGGATGATGTCGCCGACGAAGACGGCCTCCAGCGAGGTCAGCCGGTCGGCCGCGGCGATGACCAGATCTATCGGGTAGGACGAGGTCTCCTCGTACGACTCGCCCCACTGACCGATGATCAGCGCCCGCACACCGGCCGGGTCGACCGCCGTCAAAAACGCCTGGAACGCCTCCTCCCAGGTCATCTCGCACTCGTCGTCGTACGGATCGACCGAGATGCGCCAGGCCGCCGCATCGGCGGCCTGCACCGGCGCTTCCTTCGTCGCGTGCTGGAAGTCGACGGCGGGAAGGCCGAGCAACTCGTGCAGATGGTCCACACCGGACATGACCCTGAGCTCCTGGTACTGGGGGACGGCTGATGTCCGCAAGGTCTATCAAGCCGCACTGACAACGGCGCGACCGGGGGACCGTCCGTGACAGGTCCACCGACCCCCGTGGGAGCGGGGCGCCGGTCGATTGTCAGACCCTCCCCTTAGCGTCTTCCTCGTGGCCGGCACAGCGGGTGCGGCCATCGAGGGGAGACGTCTGTGTACCGGCAGGGCGATGTACTGATCGTGTCGTTGGAGGAGTCGGCGGTGCCCGCGCATCTCGTGGACGCGCCGGGTGAACCGAGGGACGGCCGGGGACGGATGATCCTCGCGCTGGGCGAGGTCACCGGCCATGCCCATGCGGTTCAGGGGCCGGGCCGGCTGATGCGCGAGGCGGGTGCCTTCGGGCCGATGCTGCTCCATCTCCCCGAAGGCGGGCGGGTGGTCCACGAGGAGCACGCGGCGATACCGCTGTCGAAGGGCTGGTACCGAGTGGTGCGCCAGCGGGAGTACGCGCCGGGGGCGGTCCGCATCGTCGCGGACTGACGCGCCCGGGGCCGCCCGGGCCCGCCCGGCGGCAGCGGACCCGAGAAGTGGATCCGAGCCCCGAAGCACTGCGGACCACCGGAGTTCGCAGCACAGCAGAGCACAGCACAGCGCACGACAGCGCACAGAACACAGAACACAGAACACCGAACGACACGGAATCAGGGGACGGGGAAGACCGATGCAGTACGTGGACTCATGGCGGGCCGTGGCAGCGGCGACAGGCGCGGCGGACCGGGCCGCGGCCGAGGACGGGCTGCGGCTCGCCTACCGCAGCGCAGGACTTGCCGAGCCGGAGCGGATCGTCTGGGTCGACTCGCCCAGGGCCGCCGTGAAGGCCGTCGAGGAGCTCGTCGACGCCGGACGCTCGGTGCGTGACGAGGTACGGACCCGGCCCTGGGCGCAGGAGCGGCGCCGGATGTACGACGAGCTGGGCCCGGCGGGCTGGTCCGCTCTGTGGTCCGCCACAGGGGCGCAGCTCTGGGAGACCACGGCGGCGCTTGCCGAGCGGATCAGGAGCGGTGTCGTCGCGGACCTCACGGAGCGTCCTGAGGACGAGTCCGATGTCCGGCTGGTGCTGCTCGACGCGGTCCTGGGCCAGCACGATGCGGCATGGCTCGCCGCGTTCGACGGCCGCGGTGACCGGCTGGACGGTCTGGCCGAGGTGGCCAGGCACGCGGGCTGGTGGTGGCCCTACGAGCGTGTCGTGGTGATCAGTGAGCGCCCGGAGGCGCTCCACCGGGACGAGGCGGGCCGGCTCGACCGAGGGGACGGCCCGGCGCTCGCCTATCGCGACGGCTTCGCGCTCCACGCCTGGCGAGGCATGCCCGTGCCCGCCGAATTCCTCGCGGAACTGAACTCCCTGACTCCCCAACGGATACGTGAGGAGGAGAACGCCGAACTGCGCCGCGTGATGCTGGAGTTCTACGGTTACGACCGCTACCTCACCGAGTCGGGCGCCGAGCCGGTCCATCGCGACGAGACGGGCATCCTCTGGCGGATAGCGCTGGACGGCGACGAGGACGTGGTGATGGTCGAGGTCGTCAACTCCACCCCGGAGCCGGACGGAACCCACCGCACCTACTGGCTCCGGGTGCCGCCCGGCACGAGGACCGCGAAGGAAGGCGTGGCCTGGACCTTCGGACTCCACGGGGATGCGTACGCACCCCTGCGCCAGACCTGACCTTCGTCGGCCGAGCAGGCGGAGCGCCTTTCAGTTCTGGCGTTGAGGCGGGCGCCGATCCGGACGCTGGCCTGGATGAGCGGCGCCCGGGGGACGGGGGCGATATGACCTGGGCCGCGAAGTGCACGATGACCAGGTCCAGTTCGGCCCGCGGGAAACGCGTTTCAGGCCGTCAGTGCCGCGCGGTCGATGCCGAGTTCGCGGGCGAGGGCCTCGTCGGTCCAGGCCAGCAACGTGGCCCGGGAGAGCGGACCCGCGTACGACGTCATCTGCACGGCCAGGCCGTCCAGCAGGGCGGTCAGCCGCCAGGCCACGGACATCGGGTCGTCGCAGTGGAACTCACCGGCGGCGGCGCCCTCTTCGATGACCTCGGCCAGCTCCGCCTTCCACTGCTGGTCGAGATCGCCGGCCACATTGCGCAGCGCCGGGTCGCGCAGCGAGGCCGCCCAGCCCTCGATCCACAGCCGCCAGCCCTTGGCCTGGCCCGTCGGGGCGTACCAGCGGACGGCGGCGCGCAGCCGCCGTACCGCACTGGTGCGGCGGCTCAGCAGCTTGCGCAGATGGGCGAGGTCGGCCTCGGCGGCATGCGCGAAGGCGGCCGCGACCAGCTTCTCCTTGGTCGAGAAGTGGTAGAGCACGAGCGCATTGCTCACACCGAGCACGGCGGCCACGTCGGCGATCCGTACCGCTGCGACCCCTCGCACCTCGATCTGTTCGACGGCAGCGCGCAGGAGCTCCTCGCGCCGTTCGGCCACGCTCAACCGCACTCTTGCCACGGTGTCACCCTAACGAATGCACGGGGCCCGGGCAGGCCGCGGGCGGAGCCGGCTACGGCCCCGCCCCCTGCGCCCGCCAGGACCGTGCTCCCGCTGTCCGTGCCCGGTGCCCCGTCGCGTCCGGAGAACACCGGGAGCGCGACCTTCGGCTTGCCGCCCTCCCTGATGACCTGGGCGGCACCGGCCTGCTTGCCGAGCGCCGGGTTGAAGGGGGCGGACATCCAGTCGTCCCGGTAGTCGCCGTCCTTGCGGTTCACGGTGGGTGGTCCGCTCAGAACAGCCTTGGCCGGTCGTGCAGTTGGGTTCAGCGGTACCAGCCGAACCGCTGCGCGATCACCGGCAGCCGGTCGGCGACGATGGCATGGGCGGCGGTGCGCGGGGTGCAGTCGTCGGCCTCGGCACGGGCCAGCATCAGGTCGATGAGGGCCCGCATCGAGCGGCGGGTGTGTCCGAACGCTTCGTCGGCGTCCGCGCCGATGTCACCGAACAGCGTCCACCACCACCAGGCGTTCGTACCGGAGTTGACGACCACATCCGGCAACACCGTGATCCCGCGCACCGCAAGCAGTTCCTCCGCCTCCGCAAGCACCGGCATGTTCGCCGCCTCGACGACCCAACGGGCCTGTATCCGCGCCTGGTTGGCGGCATCGATCGCGTAAGAAACGGCTGCCGGTACCAGTATCTCGGCTTCCTGCTCCAGCCAGGCGTCCGCGGGCAGCTCCCGGTCCCCGTCCCGGAGCGCGCCGCGGTCCACCGTCCCGTACCCGTCCCTGGCGGCCAGCAGTGCCTCGACGTCCAGGCCGGCCGGATTGGCGATCGTGCCCTTGACGTCGGCCACGGCGACCACCGTCAGCCCGGCCCGCGCCAGGAACCGCGCCGTGGCCCCGCCCATGGTGCCGAGCCCCTGGACGGAGACCCTTGCCTCCCGGTAGGGGACGCCCGCCCGGTCCAGTGCCGCGAGCGCCGACTCGGCGACCCCGCAGCCGCCGACCAACTCGTCGAGCCCGATGCCGTCCACCTCGACGGCGAATGCGTCCGCGAGACGCTGCCGCGCCGCCGTCTCGTCGTCGAGCAGGGGGTAGACGGCCTGGATCGAGGAGACGAGCCCGGCCTCGGCCGCCGCCCGGTCCACTATGTCCTGGGTGAGTCCCAGGTCCTCGCCCGTCGTCCACACGTTCTCGATGTACGGGCGCACGGCCCGCAGATAGCGCACCAGAACGCCGTACGCCTCCGGGGCGCGCGGGTCGCAGTCGATGCCTCCCTTGGCTCCGCCGAGCGGTATGTAGCGGGCCCCCGTGTCATCGGCGTCGAAGTGGAGAGCTTCCTTCATCGTCATGCCGCGGGCCAGCCCCGCCACCTCGTCGAGGGTGCAGCCCGCCCGCATCCGCAGTCCGCCGCTGGACACGCCGCGCACCAGCCGGTCGACGACCAGATGCCCTTGGCGGCCGGTGATGTGGTCGGTCCAGGTGAGCGAGATCAGCGGGGTGGACGGGTTGGTGGGGCGGGACACCGCAGGTGTGGTCATCGGGGGGTCTCCTCGGTCACGGTGATCACGGTGGGCCCGGGGGTGGTCAGGGCCTGGGACAGGGCGCGGGCGAGCGCCTCAGGGGTGTCGGCACGGGTGCCGTGGCCGCCGTACGCCCGCGCCAGCGCAGGCAGGTCGACGGATGGCAGATCGACGCCGACGGGGGTGTCGCCGCGTGCCGCCATTTCGTCGCGGATCTCCCCGTAGCCTCCGTTGTCGAACACGACGACCGGCAGCGGCAGCCGCAGCTGGGCGGCGGTGGCGAGCTCCTGCACGGAGAACTGCAGCCCGCCGTCCCCACTGAGCGCCACGACCTGCCGGTGGGGGTACGCGGTCTTCGCGCCGATCGCCGCGGGCAGCGCGTAGCCGAGGGTGCCGAAGCCGGTCGGGTGCAGATAGCGCCCGCGCGGGCCGACGGGCAGATGGGGCAGGGCACCGTAGTAGCAGCACTGCGCACTGTCCGAGGTCCAGATCGCGTCGGCGTCCAGCACGGTCCGTGCGGCCCGCAGATACGGCACCCAGCGGCCGTCGCGCTCCGCGGTCTCGGCGTCCCGCGCGGCGCGCAGCACCCGTACCGCGGCGGCACTGTCCCGCGCGCCCGAGTCCCCGGTTGCTTCCTCCAGCGCCTTCCGCAGCGCCTCCAGCGTGGGGCGCGCCGCGCCGACCAGCGCCAGATCGGCGGGCAGTCCCGCGTACATCTGTGAGGGGTCGATGTCGACCCGGATCAGCGTGCCGCTCAGTGTCGGCGGTGCGGACCACAGATCGGACTCGGCCAGCTCGGTGCCGACCGCGAGCACCGCATCGCAGTCGGCCAGCCACTTCTGTAGGGACGGGCTGTGCAGCGACACCCCGAGCGACAGCGGATGCGTCTCGTCGACGATCCCCTTGCCGTTGGCGGTGGTGACGACCGGGGCGGCCAGCGCCTCGGCGAGCGCCCGGCACTCGGCGGACGCGGAGCGCGCCCCTCCGCCGAGGACCACGGCGGGCCGCCGTGCCGAGCGCAGGACCCGGGCCGCGTCCCGGAGCGTGGGTCCGGCCGGGCCCGGGGCGGACAGCGGTGGCGTGAGCCGCACCGGGCCCGCCGGCTGCGCCGTCTCCAGCAGATCCAGCGGCACCTCGACATGGACCGGGCGCGGCCGCCGGGTACGGAACAGGGTGAACGCACGTGCTACCGCCGAGCCGATCTCTTCCACCGTCGACACACGGTGGCTGAACGCTGCGACCGCGCGCAGTGCCTCGGTCTGGCTGCGCATCTCGTGCAGCAGACCGGTCGGCTGACGGGGGTGGCACAACGGCATCCCGGGCGACACGACCAGCAGCGGCACGCTGTCCGAATACGCCTGACCGACCGCTGCCGTGATGTTGAGCAGGGCCGGCCCGGTGGTGGTGATCGCCACCCCGGGCCGTTCGGTGACCCGTGCGTACGCGTCCGCCGCGTATCCCGCGCCCTGTTCGTGCCGGGGCGTGACATGCGCGATCCCGTACGGGGCCAGATGCCGGTAGATCTCCAGGTTATGCGTTCCGGGAATCCCGAACGCTTTGGTGACCCCGTGCGCCGCCAACGCGCGGACCACGGCCTCGCCGCCGGTCAACGACGCATTTCCCGGTTGTTCGGACACGCCGGCTCCCTCCATTGACAGGTAGGTATCAACTCGTCGATTTACTGAATCGCCGGTCAGTATCTGGAGCCAGGAGCACCCCTGTCAATGCGGCCACTACTGAACCGTGGTTCAGTTACCGGACCGCATCGGTCCCACCGGCCTGCGAGGCGCTCCACCTCGGGCGGTGGACGTTCTCCTTCGGTTCGGCCCGGATGCCGTCCGGCGGCGCCATGGGACGCCGTCGGCGGGCTGCGTCCACGGGCATGACGGACGGGGGTCCCCGGATGCGAAATGGGAGTACGTCCGAATGCGGAATCCTGTGGCAGGCACGCGCGTTGGATTCGGCATGACGGGATTCGATGCACAGCAGGACGCGCTGCTCGGGCTGCTCGGCGAGGAGAGCGGCGGCGTACTCGTGACGCTCAAGCGGGACGGCAGGCCCCAGCTGTCCAATGTCAATCACTTCTACTACCCCGACGAGCGCATCGTCCGCATCTCGATCACCGAGGACCGGGCGAAGACGAAGAACCTCCGCCGCGACCCGCGGGCGAGCTATCACGTCACCAGCGCGGACCGCTGGGCGTGGACGGTCGTGGACGGCACGGCTGAGCTGACCCCGGTCGCCGCCGATCCACACGACGCGACGGTGGAGGAGCTGATCACGCTCTACCGCGACGTCCAGGGCGAACACCCCGACTGGGACGACTACCGCAATGCGATGGTCCGGGACCGCCGCGTGGTGCTGCGGCTGCGCATCGAGCACGCGTACGGGCAGCCGCGTGGCTGACGGACCGGTCCGGCGATCGGTCCGTCACCGTTCCGCTCTCGCACTGTCGTACCCCCGACCATAATGAGACGACATCGACTCCCTCAGGAGATGCTGTGACCGGCGCTGACCCCTTGCCTCCGCTCCGTACCCGGCTGCGTTCGCTGCGTCCCGCCGCATTCGGTGCAGATCCGGGCGGTGCCCGCATGGAGCGCATCCGCCGCTCGCCCAACTTCGCCGACGGCGTCTTCCAGAACCCGGTGGGGGCGCGGACCAGCCCGTCCGGATCCGCCCTGGAGTTCGCGAAGGTCTACTTCCGCAAGGAGGAGCGGGCACGCAGGGCACCGGTCGGTACCGTGCCCGTCCACGCCACCACCTACGCCGACCTCGCCGGGCCGCCCGCCACCGGGCTGCGGCTCACCTGGATGGGCCATTCCAGTGTGCTCGCCGAGATCGACGGCCGACGGGTGCTCTTCGACCCGGTGTGGGGCGAGCGCTGTTCGCCCTTCGCCTTCGTCGGGCCCAAGCGGCTGCACCCGGTGCCGCTGCCGCTCGCCGCCCTCGGACCCGTCGACGCCGTGGTGATCTCCCACGACCACTACGACCACCTCGATCTGCCGACGATCCGCGCCCTCGCGGGCACGGACACGGTGTTCGCGGTCCCGCTCGGCGTCGGCGCCCATCTGGAGCGGTGGGGGGTTTCGGCCGACCGGATACGCGAACTGGACTGGAACGAGACCACGAAGATCGCCGACGTCGGCCTGACCGCCACCCCGGCCCGGCACTTCTGCGGCCGCGGTCTGCGCAACCAGCAGCACACGCTCTGGGCGTCCTGGGCCGTCGTGGGTCCCGAGCACCGGATCTACCACAGTGGTGACACCGGCTATTTCCCCGGCTTCAAGGACATCGGCGCCGAACACGGCCCGTTCGACGCGACGATGATCCAGATCGGCGCGTACTCCGAGTACTGGCCCGACATTCATATGACGCCGGCCGAGGGCATGCGGGCCCATCTGGATCTCCAGGGCGGCAAGCCGCTCGGCGCGATGCTCCCGATCCACTGGGCCACCTTCAATCTCGCCCCGCACCCGTGGGCCGAGCCGGGCGAGGGGACTCTCGCCGCGGCGGAGGACGAGGGCGCCAGAATTGCCCTGCCGCGCCCCGGCGAGCCCTTCGAGCCCACGGCGCAGACCGTCCCCGACGAGCCGTGGTGGCGTGCGGTGGCGCCGCAGCCGGTGGAGCGCCGGCCCGCGGGCGCGGCGCGGATCACGGACCTCTCGGTCGAGGTGGCCGGTGCGGGCCTGGCCGCCGAGGATGCGGAGGCCGACCACGCCGAGGTGGCGCCGACGGCATAGCGCGTTCCCGGGCGTGTCCCGATTGCGGCGTACGGATCACACGCGCGGAACCTCAGACGGCTCGGCCCGTCCGGCACGACCGGACGGGCCGAGCCGTTCCGTGCGTTCAGGGGTTTCGCTCCCGTAGACCGTTCGGGTGTCGGTCGATCAGATGCCAATGCGGCGTAATCGGTCTCTCGTGCGAGAGGTCATACCAGAGCGGGACGGATGGTGGGCAAGTTCGACAACCGCCCGTCGCACATGCGTGATTGACGACTACCGTGTGTGTCCGGTGATCAACGGTGGGCTCACATCTTTCGAGCCTGCCCGACCGATGAACCGAGCCTGACCGACCACCGTAGGTGCCACCGCATGAACGCCGATTCCTGGTGCCCCACGTACCGAGGACACTGATGTCTCAACTTCGCGCACCCGAAGCGCGACCGGAACGCCGAGAGGGCGGACGGCACGGCCGACCGGGTGCCCGTTCCCGCTCGGCCACGGCCAGGCCGCGTGCCGCACAGCCGTCCCCCGAGGCGCGTATGCGCCCCCAACTTCTGCGCACCGCGGTGCTGCCGACCGTCGCCGCAGTGCTGAGCGGAGCCGCAGCGGTCATCTTCACCGTCCGCTCCACCGGAGCCCGGCCGTCCACCGAGCTGTGGACCGCACTGGGCGGGGCCGGCGCACTGGCCGCCGCCGCCGTGCTGGCCGCGTACCTCGCCGCCAACCGCGTCGCCACCACTGTCTTCGGCCGCTGTCTGGCGCTCCGCCGCGCCAGCGCACAGGGCCAGGCCGAACTCCAGCGGGTGGTGGATCAGCTCCGCAACGGCGAACGCGTGCCCGCACGGAGGCCCGCGCAGCCCGCCGCGCCCGGCAGCGATCCCTTCGAGTTGCTCGCGCAGGAACTCGCCCGTCAGCAGGAAGCCGCCGTGGCCGCGGTCGTGCAGGCGTCCCGGCGCTGCGACCACACCGGCGAGGACCAGAAAGTCGAGGTCTTCGTCAATCTCGCCCGTCGGCTGCAGTCGCTCGTACACCGCGAGATCCAGCTGCTCGACGAGCTGGAGCACGAGGTCGAGGACCCCGATCTGCTCAAGGGTCTCTTCCATGTCGACCATCTGGCCACCCGCATCCGCAGGCACGCCGAAAACCTCGCCGTCCTCGGCGGCGCCGTCTCCCGGCGCCAGTGGAGCAACCCGGTCACCATGACGGAGGTGCTGCGCTCGGCGATCGCCGAGGTCGAGCAGTATCCGCGGGTCAAACTGGTACCGCCGATCGACGGCACGCTGCGCGGACACGCCGTGGCCGATGTGATCCATCTGCTGGCCGAACTCGTGGAGAACGCCACCGTGTTCTCTGCCCCGCACACCCAAGTGCTGCTCCGTGCCCAGCAGGTCACCGCCGGACTGGCCCTGGAGGTCGAGGACCGGGGCCTGGGCATGCCGGGCAATGAGCAGAAGCGGATGAACGCCCTGCTCGCCGACCCCGACCAGGTCAATGTGGCTCATCTCCTGCAGGACGGCCGGATCGGCCTGTTCGTCGTCGCGTCACTTGCCCGACGGCACGGCATCGCGGTCCAGCTGCAGAGCAACATCTACGGAGGCACTCAGGCCGTACTCGTCCTCCCGCAGTCCCTGCTGGGCGTGGACGGGGACGCACCGACCGAGGCCGACGCGGCTCCGGTTCCGCCCCCGGGGCCCGTACACCGTCCGCCGGCCGAGGCCGACACCGGAAGCCACCACAAGCCGAACCCGATCCTGAACCCCGGGCCGGGATCCGGTCCGGACCCGTCACCCGCCCCGCAGGCGAGTGCCAATCGACAGCCTTATGTGCCCACCCAACCGCTTCGCCTGCATCAACCACCCAAGCCTGCGCGACGCGAGGGCGAAGCCCCGCCACTCCCACTGCGCGCCGAGCGCCTCGACCGCCCCACCCCGGCCGCGGCCCACCCCGGAACCCGGCGCACGGACGACGCCCCCGCGGCGCTCCCATCCGAGCCCGGAGTCGTACGCGGCACCATGGGCAGGCCACAACTTCCCAGGCGCGCCAACCAGGAGCACCTGGTTCCGCAGCTCAGGGAGGCACCGGTCCCGCGCACCGAGGACGAACAAGCCCTGCACGACCCGGGACTCATGGCAGCCTTCCGGCGGGGCATCGAACTCGCGGAGGCCCGTAGCGAATCCGAGGCGGACACCGACCGGGGCCCGGACACGAGCCTCGAAACGGCGGCCCCGCAGACCTGGCAGCCCCAGACCTCGCCCGGACCACTGCCGGTCCGCGGACTCAGCGCGACCGTCGCCCCGCACCACCCGGCCCCGGATCCATCCCTGGCCCCGGCCACCGACCCCCTCGAAGCGAACACCTCCAAGGAGTAGATGCACCATGGCGACCGATATGCCGTCCGGTCAGGTCTCGGACCTCGACTGGCTGCTGAGCGGGCTGGTCCAGCGCGTGCCGTACACACGCAGTGCAGTCCTTCTCTCCGCCGACGGGCTGGTGAAGTCCCTCCACGGCATGGACGCCGACAGCGCCGACCACATGGCGGCGCTGGCCGCCGGCCTGTACTCGCTCGGCCGCAGCGCCGGAGCGCGCTTCGGCGACAGCGGCGACGTACGACAGGTGGTGGTCGAACTCGACTCGACACTGCTGTTCGTCTCCACCGCCGGGTCGGGCACCTGCCTCGCCGTACTCGCCGGCTGCGAGGCGGACGCGGCGGTGCTCGGCTACGAGATGACCATGCTGGTCAAGAGCGTCCGGCCCTATCTGATGACTCCGGCGAGACACGCGGCCGGGACACCGGGCGCCACGGGGCTGTGAGGGTGTCGGTTCCGCAGGACGGGCCGTTGCTCGACGATGCGGCGGGCCGGCTCATCCGCCCGTACACCGTGAGCAACGGCCGTACCCGTCCGACGACCGTGCTCGACCTGCTCTCCCTGGTGATGGCCACCGGGACCGAGCCGCAGATCCATCTCGGTCCCGAGCACTCCGTCGCGCTGGGGCTGTGCGGCGGCCCCACCTCGGTGGCCGAGATCGCCGCCCATCTGCGGCTGCCCGCAGTCGTCACCAAGGTGCTCGTCTCCGACCTGGTGGACTGCGGGGCAGTCACCGCGCACCCGCCCGCCTTTCATGACATGCCCACCGACCGATCTCTGCTGGAGGCAGTGCTCGATGGCTTACGACGACAGCTCTGACGGCTTCGGCAGCTCCGCCGCGTACGAGAACAGCGCAAGCTCCGAAGGCTTCGGAAGCCACGCAAGCCATGCAAGATATGGCCATTCGGAAGGCTACGGCGACGCCCGTGGCGCTTATGACTCCGGCGATATCCACGGCTTCGGTGGAACTTACGGCTCCGGTGGCAGTTATGACGCCGGTGGAGCCGCCGGATCCGGTGGAGCCTATGAATCCGGTGGCTCCGAAGGCTTTCCCGTCGCGCTCAAAGTGCTGGTGGCAGGCGGGTTCGGCGTCGGCAAGACGACCTTCGTCGGCGCGGTCAGCGAAATCGCACCGCTGAGCACGGAAGAGCTGTTGACCCAGGTCGGCGCCGCCACCGACAGCCTCGACGGCATCGAGTCCAAGACCTCCACCACCGTGGCGATGGACTTCGGCCGCATCACGCTCGACGAGCAGCACATGCTCTATCTGTTCGGCACCCCCGGCCAGGAACGCTTCTGGTTCATGTGGGACGAGCTCTCCCAGGGGGCGCTGGGGGCGGTCGTGATCGCGGACACCCGCAGGCTCGCGGAGTGCTTCGCCGCCGTCGACTTCTTCGAGCGGCGCGGCATCGGATTCATCGTCGCGGTGAACGAGTTCGACGGCGCCTACCGCTACGCGCCCGAGGAGGTACGGGCCGCGCTCGACCTGGGGCGGGACGTGCCGGTCGTGCTCTGCGACGCCCGGATCGCCAGCTCCGGCACCGGGGCATTGGTCACACTGGTCCAGTACTTGATCAAAGCCACCTCCGCCCCGGCCCCGTTGTCCGGCTTCGGAGCCCACCCGTGAGCCGACACGCCGACGGCCGAATGCTGCTCACGCCTGTCGACCGCGACGCCCTCGTCCGTACCCAGCGGCTACGGACCTTGGGCCTCGGAGAACGTGCCGATGCCTCGTTCGACAACTTTGACGCCTTCGCCGACCGGGTGGCCGAAGTGACCGAAGTGCCCTTCTCGATGGTCAACTTCATCGACGGCAATCGGCAGTTCTACGCCGGGCTGCACACCCCGGCCGGCACGCACCAGGGCTTGGACCTGGGCGCCACGGCCGCGGGCAGCGGCCGCGGCGGCCGGTATGTGGCCCTCGACCGCGGCTACTGCCCGCATGTCGTCGTACGGCGCAAGGCGCTCGTCCTGGAGGACGTCTGCGACTACCCACGATTCGCCGGAAATCCTGTGGTCGACGAAATAGGCATCCGCTCCTACCTCGGCGCGCCCCTCATCGACCGCATGGGTATCACCCTGGGCGCCGTCTGCGCGGTCGACACCGTGCCTCGCCCATGGGGCAGGGCAGGGCTCGACACGATCAAGTCCCTGGCGCAGGAACTCGTCGCGCACATCCATCGGCGGGAGGACAACAGCATCGGGATCTGACCGGGCGCCCGCCCGAGGCAACCGCCCCGGTCATCGGCGGAGAAACGTGCCGATTCGCTCACGCAGCCCCCGCGTATCCAGGCCGTGCGCGGCAAGGTGCTCGTCCATCTCTCCGTACTTGCGCAGCTCGGCGCGCCCCACCCCGAGACCCAGCACGCGGTGCGGCAGCTCGGCGAGCGCGTCATTGGCCGCAGCGGTGGACGTGCCCGCCAGATATGGCTCGACGACGACCACATCGGCCGTCGCGTGATCACCGACCGCCCGCCGCAGCCCGGCCGCGTCGAACGGGCGCACCGTCGTCGCGTACAGCACGGTCACATCGAGGCCGTCGGTCGCCGCGAGTACATTGTCGAGCATCGGTCCGACCGCGATCACGACCCCGCCCTCGCCCTCCCGCACCGCTAGGAACCCGGCCCCACCGCCGACCGGGCGCGCCCGGTCGTTGGACTGCAGCGACAGCCGTACGTACACCCGGCCGTCCCCGGCGGCAGCCTGCCGCAGCAGCTCTTCGGCCTCGTCGGGGTGGCCCGGGACATGAACCGTCCAGTCGTCGAGGGTGTCCAGGAGCGCGACATCGCCCGGTGACATATGGGTGAAGCCGCCGGCGGGCCAGTCGTACGAGCCTCCGGCGCTCACCAGCACCCCGCCCACACCCTGATGGCCGAAGTCCAGTTTCACCTGCTCGAACGGTCGCTCCACCAGAAAGCTGGCGAAGGTGTGCACGATCGGCCGTAGCCCGGCGAGCGCCAGCCCGGCGCCCGCCCCGATCAGCAGCTGTTCCCTGATTCCGACATTGATCACCCGGTCCGGATGGGCCCGCTGGGCCCGGTCGAAGCCGTCCCGGCTGATCTCGGCCAGCACCAGTGCGAGGCGCGGGTTCTCGTCCAGCAGGTGCGACGTGGTCGAGATGAAGCGGTCACGCATCGTGTCCATGAGAAATGCCTTTCTCCCGTTTTATGGTTTCTGCGTCTTTGTTTTTCGCCGGGTGCTTCAGTTCTTGGGGTCGACACGCGCTACCACGGCCCGCGGCCGGCCGGGGTGCGGCGCCGTGAAGGCCGCGTACAACGCTTCGTGGTCCCGTCCGTCGACGGAGTCGACCGACCAGTCCGCGGCCTCGAACCGCGCCGCAATCCCGCCGGGCCGGCCGTAGGACGCCGACGCGTTGTCGATCACCACGGTGTGCAACTGCTCCAGCCCGGCCGGCCCCGCGTAGGCGAGCGCCTCGTGATTGCTGCCTTCGTCCAGCTCGGCATCCCCGATCAGCACCCACACCCTCGGGTCGGTCAGCCCCAGCGCCCGCAGGCCGAGCACGCTTCCCACGGCCAGCGGCAGCCCGTGCCCCAGCGACCCGCTGCCGATCTCGACCCCCGGCACCAATGTCCGGTCCGGGTGGTGGCCGAGCGGTGAGTCGTACGCCCCGAACCCGGACAGCAACTCCTCGCCGAAGAAGCCGTGCGCGGCCAGGACCGCGTAGTACGCCATCGGCCCATGCCCCTTGGACAGCAGGAACCGGTCGCGGTCGGGTGCGTCGACGGTGCCGGGCGTCACCCGCAGAACCCGGTCGTAAAGCACCCAGAGGGCATCCAGTGTGGAGGTCGCGGCGGGACCGTGCTTCTCGTCCCCTGTCATCAGGCCCATCAGCCGGTTCATGTCGTGGAAGTCGCCTGTCGGCGCAGCAGTCGTGTTCGTCATGAACCCAGCGTTGAACATCAAGTTTGGTTGAGGTCAAGTGGGTAAAGGTGTTCGTGACCACCCGTCGAAGTGCGGTATTGTTCTCATGCGCGTTCGGCCAGGGGAAACCCCAGGTCAGGCGGGCATCGGGACGTGGCGCAGCTTGGTAGCGCACTTGACTGGGGGTCAAGGGGTCGCAGGTTCAAATCCTGTCGTCCCGACTCGAGAGAGTCGAGGTCAGGGCCGGTTTCGGAGCAATCCGAAACCGGCCCTTGACCGTTTTTGGGGACCAGCTGGGGACCAGCGTCCTTGACCGGGTCAGCGGGTCATGACGATGGGGCTCGGCAGCGAGCGTGGTGCGCGCAGCGCGTTGAAGTGGGCCGAGAGCGCCGCTCCGGCTGCTGTGATCTTGTGTACGTCGGGGTGCAGGTAGCGCTGGGTGGTGGTCAGGGAACCGTGGCCGGCGATCCTGCGAAGGACGTGTACGGGGACTCCGGCGTCGGCGAACCAGGTCAATGCGGTGTGCCGGAGGTCATGGCGGCGCAGATGTTCGTAGCCGAGCTTGGTGACTACGTCGTCCCAGTGTGTGGCGTCACGCAGGACGGCGGTGGAGATGCGTCCGCCTCGTGGGCCAGTGAACAGTCGGGCGTCGGGATCGGCGCCGGCCGACAGGATGCGCTGGGCGACGAGAGGGCGCATCTCCTCGACGATGGGAACCTTGCGGGCCCGCTTGCCCTTGGTGCCCTTGTCGGTCAGTCCGCCGGGCGCGGGTGTGGTCTGGCGCCGCACGGTCCAGATCCACTGGGTCGTGTCGATGTCCCCGACGCGACAGCCTGAGATCTCTCCGATTCGTGCGGCGGTGCACGCGGCGAAGGTGACCACCTCTCCCCACCCCCGGTACTGGTCGTGGGATGCGGCGACGAGTGCGTCGGCCAGTGCGATGAGCGTCTCCCAGTCGGGGAGGGCCAGCGCGCGTGGGTCGAGCAGTTCGTCCTCGGCCTGCTTGTAGAGCTTCTGCCAGCCGGTGACCCGGGCGGGGTTCACCTTGATGATGCCGTCACGGACAGCCTGCTCCATGACGCGGACCAGGACGGCGATGGTGTTCTTCACTGTTGAGCGGCTGTGCTCGTCGGCGATCCAATTCTGCACAGTGCGGTCGACAACGCCGTTAGTGATCATCCGGACCGGGAGATGGCCCAGGGCGGGGACGACACGCGCACGCCAGCCCGCGAGATATGGGTCGAGTGTCTTCAACTCCAGGCCGCGCAGGGCGAGATCCATGTTCGCATCACCGTATTCGGCGAGCTTCATGGTGGCGAGCGACGGGGACAGTCCTGCCTCCGCGGCTTCGATAATGGACTGGAGCCACTCCTGTGCTTCGTCCTCGTCCGCCTTTCCTTCCGACAGGGACAGACGGCGCTTCGTAGCCGGATCGAACCAGCGGACTCGCGCACGGTAGGGGGTTAGGCGATCAGGCCGGTACTCGATGTCGGTGGTGAGCCGGACACCGACCGGTACAACGGATTTCTCGGCCATCAGGCTTCTCGGCGCGGGACGGTCCGGTGGCTGTGCAGCCATTCCTCAACGTCGAGCGCGCTGTACATGATGGCGCGCTCCGAAACGGCGACGAACGGCGGGCCCTGGGGAGGCCGAGCGGTGCGCCAACGGCGCAGGGTCGAGGAATCTACACGCAGGCAGGTGGCGAGGTCGCTCGTCGAATACCAGGCGTTAGCCAGGAGGGAAGACCTGCTGTCATCTTGGACGAAAGGGGCATCGTCCACACTATTCGTGCGCGGATGGCGGTCTGGGTAGGCTGTTATCGGTTCGGTGGGCAAGTGCGGTGAATCTCCGGATGGTATGGAGCACCAAAGTGACTCCGGGGAAATCCGTCGGCAGCAGGTGTCGCTGCTCGCAGATGGATCGATCCGGCGTGGTGCTCGGAGTAAACGGTGGACAACAATCGTCCGCGCAAACGCCGGTTTGGCTAACCGGCGATGTGCGGCTATGTTCCCCTCGCCTGCTACGAGATATCCGGAGGTGGCTACCGTTTGCGATGAGATTCGTCGTATGCGCCAGCCTTCGCATACGCGACTGGAGTATCAGGAGATACGCCGATTTCATGTGCCCGATGACGCAGTATGTGGAGTACGTTGCTTGTGAAGTTCCCCCGGTCTCTTGGGCGGAATGAACTCTGGCGGTGCCATCGGGTCATCCCGGTGGGTCCGACAGCCCTTAGGTAATTTGTTAGTTGCGGCAGGTGCGGTGCCGCACGCAAGCGCCGGTGATGGGGTGCTCACTGTTCGCTGCGCACTCAGTGAGCTGCTCCGAAGTCTGCGGTAATCAGGCCGGGCCGACGCCGGCTCCGCTCCGCGAAGACGGACTCGTGCACCGATGCGAAGTCGGCTCTCAGGCGAGGGTCCACAGGTTTTCGATGACCCACCATGTCGAGTGCGTCGCGATCCTTGAGCCCGCCGCAAAGGGTGTCTGACCTGCGGTTTCGCCGAGTGTGTATTATGTGCGCTGTGGGCGTTACGGGCGATATCTTGACGCATGAGCGACGCACGTGACGCACGTCTGACGCACGTTTGACGCACGTCGGCCCCAAAATCTGACGGGCCGTTAGGCACGTGAAAGCCGCCTCCGAGCCCGGATAACTTCGGGCACGGAGGCGGCTTTCACGTACTGACGGAGAGCCGCGGGGCAGACTTGGGCAGGCGCCCTCGCCCTGCACCTGGGAATGCCACACTCATCCCATGGCTGAAGGTGACGCGGACTTCTTCCTCGGCGGCGGCCCCACCAGCAGGATCGCCGTTTCCCCCACCGTCAGAACCCTGCAGGCTATTCGTGGTCGGTAAGCGTGGCGTATCTGCGTACCTGGAAAGGGCCGCACAGCGCCAGATCGAGCGCGACAGCTTGAACGACGTGATCGCCGAGTTCGACCAGGTCGACGGCCGGCCGATCCCGAGGCTGTGGCTGCCAAGCGAGCCAAGTTCACCGGGAATGCCCCCTTAACCGAGACGAGGGCAGCCACGCGACCGGCGCCCTCGGAAATAAAACCTGCGGTTCGCGACGTTGCCGTCTGGCATCGTGGTCGTGAAGGGGGAGTGGTGGGGCTGAAGCTGTTCAACACGAAAGGTGGCCTAATCGAGGTAATGCCGCATCTTGCTGAGGTTGAGGCAGATGTGCAGGCCCTCATCGAGGCGCACATGGACACGATGCTGGGCGTGCGGTTCCTGGCGAGCGAGTACGTCATCGACTGCGTGGGTGGCGGACGCATCGATTCGCTGGGGCTCGATGAGAACGGTGCACCCGTCATTGTTGAGTACAAGCGGGGCAGATGCGCAGGGGTGATCAACCAGGGCCTCTACTACATGGCGTGGCTCATGGCCCATAAGGACGCCTTCCGGAGCCTGGTCCGCGACCGGTTCGGGGCCGCGGCCGCCTCCCAGGTCCTGTGGAGCGCGCCACGGCTGATCTGCGTCGCCGGCGACTTCACCCGCTACGACGCACATGCTGTGCGCGAGCACCGGCGCAGCATCGACCTGGTCCGCTACCGGTACTTCGACGACGACCACATCGGCCTGGAGACGGTGGCTTCTGTCACCGGGCAGGCGGCGGCTTCCAGACGGTCTCGCCAGCGCGCGGCCAGGCTGCCGCTGACCGGGCAGCAGGATGGGGCGATGGCGGAGCTGGCCGAGGCGGTCGACGAGGCGCTGCTCGGACTTGGGGGCGGCATCACCCGGATCCAGCGCAAGCAGTACACGGCCTACCAGCGGCTGCGGAACTTTGCATGCCTCATCCCGCCGCAGCAGACCAAGCTCCTCGTCTACCTCAAGGCCGACCCCAAGGAGGTCGACCTCGTTCCAGGTTTTACCCGGGACGTGACGGGGCTTGGCCACCATGGCACGGGTGACTTGGAGTTGCAGCTGCGTTCGGAGCGGGATCTGGAGCGTGCCCAGGGTCTGTTCCGCCTCAGCTACGCCGCCGCATAGCGGTCCGGCGTTCGGCGCAGTCGTGCGTCGCCGGGATCCGGCGTTGTGGGGTGCTGTCGTGGTGTTGCCTTTCGACACGACGGATGGAGAGTGGCGGTGGGGCTATAAGTATTCGGCGGAACCCCGGTTTCGGTAACCGGGGATCCGCCGCTATATTGCCGTGCTCCTGTTGCCGGACTGGACGCGGGCGACGGCGGTATCAACTTGCCTGCCAACGCGTCAGGTGTTGGCAGGGTCCGGCACCGCGATGGGCGCTTCTGGTTCTTCGCTACTACGCCGGTAGTAGGGGTGGTCGGTATCGATCTGTTTCGCCAACCGAGAGGGCGAGGGTTCGGTTTGTCGGCCGTCCCAGCTGACACCCTGATTGATGAGGACGATGCCTCCCTTACCGATCAGATCCGCGTCGGCGTTGTCCGCGGTGGGAATTACTGTGAGACGTACGGCTGTGTGCGCGTATCCGATCTTCCCTTGCCGCTGGGCCGCTTCCGGCGCGAATCGCGAGTACTCCGCCCCGAAACGGCCGGGAGGGCCGGCGGCCCAGGGGCGCGGCACGGTGGTGAGGAGAAAGTCGGGGAGGTAGCCCGATCCGTCGTCGGACACGAGCTGGAATGGGCTCTCTGTGGTCTTCGTCCGCTCCCACTTTCCATTCTTGCCCCAGACGTAGCCGCCAGTCGGCCTTCCGATGCGTTCGATGTCCGTGATGGTGCGGACGATGGCGAGGGGGCGTTGGGTTCGGGGAAGGCCGTGGCCGGGGAGCCATGAAGCGGGCCTGGGCAGATCTGCGGGTGGCTGCTGTCCAAGGTTTTCGTCTCGGAGACCGGCCCAAGTGGGCTCGCTGGTATCACCATTGACGTAAATGACCATAGGGGCGGCGTGAGGCAGCTGGGTGCGTGCAGCCAGGAGCGCGGCTTCGGTGATCTGTGCTGCTGCCGATGCTTGATGGCTTTCGTCTCCGATGGTAGGGAAGCCGGAGACGTCCAGGCCGAGGTCAGCGGAGTGAACGGCAAGTCGGGTCTTGCGGTAGGGCTCCCATCGCGAGGTGATGGGGGAATAGGCCCACGCTGTCCATGGCTCCGTCGCACCGCCGACGGGCCGGATGGCTGTGAGCACGATGGTGAGCGGTGCGGGTTTGGTGTTGCGCTGCCCGTACTGGCGTGGCTGGGCGTGCCGTCGGATGTGGATGCCGATGTGCCAGTAGTCGGGGAGCGGAATCTTCCCGAACGCGGTGCCGAGTCGGTGGTCGATGACACCAAGCCCGCGGAAGAGGTCGCGGATGGCGTTCTCCGTGGAGTTGGCCAGGCCGCTCTCGCGCGCTTTGGTCTCTCGTTCGATGAAGTACGGCTTGCACGGCTCGCCGTTCTTCTTGACCGTGGGCACGGGAGGGGGAGCCTGTTTGATGTACTGCGAGCCGATCTCGAGCCTGGCGAGTGCTGCTTTGGATGGCCACTTGCCGTCCTCGGCCTCCGCCTTCTTCTTCTCCTCTGGGGTGGGGTACTTCCGATTGGGGTCCCATTCCGTCTCGCAGATGGCGGCGATGACGCGTCCTTCTTGCTGGAAAGAGGCCAGAAGTTCGCCGAGTTGCAGCTGTCTGCGCTCCGCGGTGGCCGGCCCGTGTGCGAGGGCGCCCGCCTTGTCCTCCAGGAAGAGCACGTCGACGCGGTCGGGGATGACGTTGTCCTTCACATCGCCGTCCCAGGCAACGAAGTCGTCCCCCAGGTGCCACTGGCGTGCGATCTCCTGTTGGACACGCGAGCGGACCTCGTCGTTGTGGTAAAGCACCACAAGGAGGAGTCGGTCGATGCCTGCGGCGTCCATGGCGGCAGGAAGGTGCTCGGGCAGGATCGGCCCGCTCGTGCGCACGCCGGTCTTCGTCGTGGGAGCCGACAGGCCCGGAACTTCGATGTAGAGGGGGGTCTTGTCCCGGTATGCCTCGCAGTGCTGGTCGATGTGGGACTCGATCCGCCGGAACATCTCCATCCCGTGGCCACGGCCCAGGCCGGGTGTGGTGATGCTCTCGGGGGCCACGGCCCGGACAGCACCGAGCGCTGTACCGGCCGCGATGGCGCTCTCCTCCAGTTCGTCGGGGAATAGCGGTACACGGCGAGTCAGGCGCGGCAGTCCGGCCAGACGCCGACTGGCCGCTACAGCGGGCACGTTCAGGCGCCGATTCCAGGGTGGTCCATCGGTGTGGGTGGACACGGCGAGCGGCTGGTCGGGGTTGGAAAGCAGGACCGTGGCGACGCCGTACCGGCGGTTGGCCAAGAGTGTGGTGACGGCGTTGACGGTGACGGCGTGCCGGGCAGAGTGCCCTGCGGCTGCGGTTCCGATCTTGATACGTGGCAGGAGGCGGTGCAGCCGTCCCTCTGCGTCCGGTGCGCTGGGCAGCTCGTGTCCGATGGCAGCGAGAGTCCCGTCGGTACAGAGCGTGAAGCGGGTCGGCTCCTTGCCTCCGAGCTTCCATTCGATGGCGGCCAGGTCTTCGGCCAGGCGCCAGCGGGCCAGTTCACCGGGCCACCAGGTCAAGGTGCGTCGTCCGGCCACGGAACGGGGGAGGTCGGGGTAGGGCAGGGCTGGTGCTGCTGCGATCAAGTCGGCTAGCTGCAGGACGGCTTGGTGCCCGGGCCCGTCGGGGAGGAAGGCTTCACCCCAGTAGGTAAAGACGTCACGCCGGTCTTCGTCGGTCATCTCGGCTGCGGTGAGGAGTTGCGCCTGTCCGTTGCTGACGTCCCAGCGCGCCCAGGTGCCCAGTACGGCACGCAGGATGGCTTCGAGGGCTCGGTACGGAGGCTGGACGTCCTGCTTCTTGTCGCCCACACGCTCTTTGTATGCGCGGCACATGTCGTGCCACAGGCCGAGTGCGTCGGGGCCGGGGCGGTAGGCGAAGACGGTGCCCAGGACCGATGGGTGGGTGCGGTATTGCAGCAGGCCGGCGCGCTTGCGGTGTTCGTTTCCGGGGGGACACAGGGTCATGCGGCTACTCCGAAGTGTTCTGGGTATCCCTTGCGCAACCCGGTGAGCAGGTGCGGAGCCTGGGCGTAGTCGAGGAATTCCTCGGCGGTGCGCCCGTAGGTGCGGCCGGTTCCGGTGAGTTCTTGGGGGGTGTAGCTCTCGTACAGCTCGCGTACGAGGGTCGGCAGGTCCGTTCCCCAGGTGGAGTCGTGGAAGGCACCGTCGATGAAGTGGAGTTCGACGTGGGTCTGACCACGTCGGCCCCGGCCGGCCAGTTGGATGCATTGACCGAGGACGGTGGCGATCAGTTCGCTGCGCAGGTCTTCGGGGAGTGCTGTGAAGCGTTTGGGGGCAGCGAGAATGGTTCGTAGGCGGGCTCGGGCTGTCTTGCTGATTGCGGCGAGGCGCGCGGCCGGAGTGCCGTGCTCGGGCGTAGAGCGCCAGGCGCAGGCGGCGATGCTGGCGGACAGGGCGGCCGGTTCATCGACGGGCATGACGGGGCGGATGGCCAGAGCGATGAGCGTGATTGCGGATTCGCGTTTGCCCGAGGGAGCCGTGGTGAGGATGTTCAGGCCGCGCTCGGTGCGCGGGAGCGGTGAGATGAGCACGTCGCCGCCGCGGTCGGCGAGTTGGGAGAACTGGTCCCGGGTGACCAGGGTGATGGCGTCGGGAACCGCCGGGAGGTCGGGGTCGTCCGTGTCGGGGGTGGCCACGAAGATATTCAGCCTGTGCCCCAGTGCGAGGGCGGCTTCGTACAGGGCAGCCGCGAACAGGCGGGCCTGCTTGTAGGAGTTGACGGCGATGAGGGCGCGGGCTCGGTGGGCGGTGGCCACGTCGGCCGCGAGCCGCTGGAGGTCGCTGATGAGGGTGGGTGCGTATCCGCGGGCGAGCGCGGCGACGCGTTCGTCGCGCTCGTGGAAGGGCGTACTGCCCACGGCCAGGCCGCGATTGTCGACCATGGGGGTACTGCGGAGGATGCTGAGCCCTCCGCGCTGGGCGTCTGGCATGGCCCACTGTGGCTCGGCCAGCAGATGGGTGCGGGCGGCACGCGGAAGGTAGCCAGTGGCCGACATTCCCAACACGACCCGGCGGTGGCCAGCGAGGGCCAGCGACACGATGTCGCCCAGGAAGGCGGTCTCGGTGTGCGGGTCACCGCGCAGGACTTCCATGAGCAGGCACGGTTTGGCTGTGGTGTCATCGAGACCCTCGAACCGGAATCCGCTTATCTGCTGTCCCAGCGGGCCGAACGGCACCACGTTTCCGGTGTCGCGATGGCCGACCGTGTCGGCAAGCGTGGACGCCCCGTCGATGGCGTGGCCAGCGAGTTCCCCCGCGCGATCGGCGAGGTCGAACACCGCGTGGTTGAGTGCGGTGAGCCACGCCTTCATCATCACCGCGTGGAAGACGCCGCCCGCGAGGCCAGGCGTCAGCTCCGGTGCCTGCTGCGGGGCCTGTTCCTCACTGCCATTCTGAGCGTCGTCCGCCGACAGGGCTTCGCCTGCCGTCTCCGATTCCTGCTGGGGCGCGCGGTCGCGGGCAAGCTGCATGACGGCTTTATCGATGACTGCCCGCAGCTCCTCTTTGATCGTGTCGAGTTCCCACAGGCCGCTCTCGTCGAGGCTGAGCATCCTCTCCAGCAGGTGGGGGACCGGCCGCAGTCTCGGCGGTAGGACTGCGGGGATGACGCGGTCCTCGGGCCGGGCGGCAACAGGCGGCAGCAGGGCCTGGAGATGGTCCATCTGTTCTTCGGTGGCGCTCGCCGCGGTATCGACGCCGATCAGGTTGTCCAGGAGTTCCCGGTCCCACCGGTGCGGCTGATACCAACGACGCCGGTCTCTCAGGACCTGACGCATCCGGCGAGGATCCTTTCCGGCCGCCAGTGCCCGAGCTTGACCGATCTCCGTGCAGATCTCGCCACTGCTGACCAGATCGAGGAGCTGCTCGGCGAGCCACACCGCTCTCGTCAGTGGACCTCGTGACTCCATACGCAGCCGTGAGGGAGCGCGGTGGAGATTGTCGCGAACTTTCCGTAGGGCCGTGTTCGGATCGCTGACGGATGCAAGGGTCAGGCTCTGCGAGGCATCGAAGCCACGGGACTGATAGGCGTCGACCTCATCGATGATCACGAGGTGCGCGCGGCGCAACAGCAGCTCCCGAACGCTGACCTGTCGGCGCAGTTCGCCGTCGATCAGAAGCGGGATCTTGACCATCCCGCGCTGAAAACAGGCATGCGTGGTCACGACGATCTGAGCGGAACACGCGGCGCGGACATGAGAAAACTTGTCACACCGGTTCACATACGGGCACAGCGAGGCACCCTTCGGGCCGTCGGGATCCGTGTGACGCAGGCTCGTGCAGGGTTCTTGCCCGTCACCGAAGCAGTCCGGTCCGTCCATCTGCGCTGTGATCGCGCATCCATAGCCAGATTCGGACAGCCGCTCCACGAGGTCCTCCGGCATCTGCGACAGAGCGGTCTCGTCGTCGACTGCCTTGTGCGCGGTCTGCAGGGTGAACTCATGCCGGCTCCCCGGTGCGATCAGGGGCGTGACCGCCACATCGAGCTTCAACGCCTTCAGCTCGCGGCGCAGCGTCTCCACCTCACCGAAGACGTCGTTGTTGTCGCTGACGAGAAGAGCAACGGTGTAGCCCTCTCGTGCCAGTTGCTTTGCCTGGGCGCGGGCGAAGACGTTCTTGCCCACGCCGGTCGGCGCACTCAGATGTCTCATGGGGCCCGGATCCATCAGGACCGCAGAAGTGGGCGGCTGCGAACCCGACCCCATCGTGCCGCTCAGCAGAAGGCCGACCTGGTGCTCGCGGAAGGCGGGTCCCTCCACGGCCTCATCCGTCTTGCGTGTGAGCCAGCCCAAAAGCTTCGGGTCGACGGGAATGGGCCCTGTGGCGTCCGCCGTCGTCACCACGGGCGGTGCATAGCCCACCTTGAGCGTGTCGAACGCGAGCTGGACGGGACCCCGGCGGCTCGCCGCGACCCAGCCGCCTCCGGTAGCCACCCCGATCCGCACCGGGCGTTCATCGAGCTCCAAGAGCCGGTCCGCCGAGTCCAGCGGGTGCTGTCCGTGACGCGGATAGACCTCTACCATCCGCCAGCCGTCGCGGGCACCGGGCGCATAACGGTGGACGACGGGGTCTTCCCACTGCTGGTCGAATCCCTTACGGATACGTCGCTGTAGGGAGGACAGATCCGCCTCAGCGCGTGACCGTTGTGCCACGACGCGGCCGATGCGCTGCTGCTCCTCGTACGGGAGGTGGTCCCATTGCGGCCATACCTGCGCCACCTGCCCCGACAGCAGAACATGCGCGTCCTCGATTCGGACCACCGCCCGCCCTTCGGCGTCCGTCGTGGGAAAGTACTGCTCGGCCAGAGCCAGTGCAGCAGCCAGAACACGGCTCATGCCGCAATCACCTCGTGGATCAGCGCCACGTCGGTGATCACCCGGGCGCCGAGCGTCCCCAGCACGCGTGCGAGTACTCCGGTGTAACCGCTGAGATGTTCGGGGATCACCAGGATCAGCCCAGAGCAACCCTCTGGATCGTCACGCATCTGCTCAGCGATGCCCTGCGGGTCCGCCCATGTCTTCACATCAACGCGCCAGGTGACACCGTTCTTGGTGATGTGCAGGTCGTAGCTGTCGCCGTAGGGCCACAGCCGTACCTCCGCGCCGGCCGCCTCGGCGAGGTCCTTCAGCTCGATCTCCAGCAGACCTGGGACAACAATCCACTGCCACAAGCCGTAGGACAGGGCGACGTGCCCTTCAACCGGCAGCAGCTCCGGGGCATCACGGATTTCGCCGCCCCACGGCTCGAGCCGCCACTGACCGTCCTGCGATGACATCCTGAACCGTGCGCCACGCTCGACATGACGCACGTCCTCGCAGAGCAGCTCGGCCGTGTGGCGGCCCTTGGGGATGGCACGCATAGTCCACCGGCAGAACGGACATGGCGCCCACCAACCTGCGAACTGGCGCATCGGCGAGATGGCCGTGTAGACCCCGAGATCCACCAGGTGCGCATGCCGGGCTAGGGCCCGCCGCGCCATCGCGGGGCTAAGGATCAAGGTTTCGCGCCCCTGCGTGTAGGCGGCGAATCCGGCATCCAGCAGGGCGCGGAACACCGCGTGCTGCACCGCCTCAGCGGTGATGCGCGACAACCTGGTGCCCACCGGCAATTTGCCCAACGCGCGTAGCACGCTGTGTACGTGCCGTAGGTCAGCACCCATGCCCGGTACGTCCTGGGCCTTCTCCGAGGCTTCCATCACCAGCCGGATCAGGACTGTGGTGGCCGTGCCGTCGTCCTCCAGCAGACGCTCATCGTAGATCTGTGACCACGAACCCGGACCGGGCAGCAATTTTCCGACCGGGGCTCGGCGTAGTCGATCCAGGAAGTCGGGGAACGATGCGGCCTCGCCGAAAACCCCGCACGCACGCATATACCGGCCGTGGCACTCCATCAGCAGTCGAACCCGTGCACGCACGTCGCCTTCGGGGGTGCACCATGTCATGGCTGCGATGACACAGGCATCCAGGGCTTCACGTTGCTCCTGATCAAGTTCGTCAATCTCGCCAGAAACCACATCGGCGGCAGCAAACACAGGAGAATTCCTCGTCATCCATGGGCCCGTCAAATCACCGTTCAGTGCAACCGAGTATCGCGAAGAAGATCACCCCGAGAGTGGGTCGCTCGAGCGATGCGAGTCGCGGCAATCCCACGCTCTTGTCTCGAACTCCGCTGGCTTTGCGGAAACTTACGGAACTCTGCCTTATCGCTGCCCGCCGTGCGCGACTGCGGGAATCCACTCGCAGGGACGAAGTTTCCATGCGTAGCTTGTTGACGCACGCCTACGGCGTACGGAGGGTTCGCACGACTGGGTGGGGTGCAGGCCGCGTGCGGATGTCAGTACGGTTCAAGGCATTCAGCATTCGATGCCGGGCCGCCGCCGGTTGGTACGTGAGCCCATTGGACACCCCGAAGGTGGCGTCCTGCAGCACGGATGCTGCTGCTTGGGGCGAGAAGTGGAGTGACCACTGGGTAGAGGCGGCGTCACTGCCACCCTGGAACGTCCAGATGGGCAGCGTGCTACGAAGCCGCGGGTGTGGAGAGCGCCAACGACGTCGCAGCCCCGCCATCGTGTACGAACTCCCCGGCTGCGACGGCCCCGCCACGTTCGTCCCTCCGGGCGGCAAGACCGACCACTTCGTCTTCGCCAGCGTGATGTCCTCGGCTAGAGCCGACGCGCGCGCCGACGCAGCGCATGAGGCGAAGCCCCTGCGGCCCGTACGCGGGGGCTTCCCGCGTTTCCCCGTCGGGCCACACGGCACGGTCGGCGGCGCAGCCCAGGACGCGGCGCTCCTGGCCGCCGTCGTGGATCTCGCCCGCGTCCTCCTGGAGCTGAGCCCCTATCTCACCTCGGCCCAGGACCGCACCGTCGCGGACACCCTCCTCGAACTGACCCCCACCCGAGCCGCCACCGGCGCAGCCGGACGCCCCCGACGGTCAGGGAGGCCGCCGCCGAGGCCCGCGACGAGGCGCTCGCCCCCACGGCGGCCCACCTGTGCGTTATCTAGAGGTGGTTCTTGGCGTGAGGGACATTCGGGCAGGACTCACTCTTCCGTGTGGCTCATCAATATCTGATAGGTCGTTGGTACATCTGGCTCGTTAGGCCGTCCGTGAAGTTTCATGCGGAGAAGGCCGTGCTGCCCGGAGCTGTGCCTGAAGTGGCCTGGGTGGTCGTCGATGAGCTGTACCAACTGCAAGTGGAGGCGAGTACCTACCTGGAGGCTCTACGGGGGCAGAGCCGCTCGGTGAACACCGAACGCACCTATGCCAGCCGCCTTGCCCTGTACCTGACCTGGTGCGACGAGCGGGGACTGGACTGGACCGACCCGGGATTCGAGAATCTGCTGAGGTTCCGGGACTGGCTCGTCAGCACCCCGCTTCCGCCTCGTGGAGCGAAGCCCCCAGTGCGTCCCCGGTTCCGCAAGGACTCCAGCGCGGACGCCGTACTCGTCACGATGACGGAGTTCCTCCGCTTCGGTGTCGGTCGGAACTGGGTGCCTGCCAGGGTCGCCGATTCGCTGTCCCAGCCGCGTCATCTGCGGTTCCTCCCGGCCGACTTCGAGGCAGGCGAGGGAGGGCGCTTCCGTCAGGTCCAGACCCGAACGCTGAGGTTCAAGACCGCCGAGCCGGGCATCGAGTGCTTCACTCCCGAACAGGTCCAACTGATGATCAGGCTGGCACGCAATGCCCGGGACCGGTTCATGGTCGTGCTGATGCATGCGACGGGGATGCGTATCGGCGAGACCCTCGGCATGCGCCGCGAGGACATCCACCTGCTGGCCGACTCCCGCGTGCTGGGCTGCCACGTTCGCGGCCCGCACGTTCATGTCCGTCGCCGTCGTGACAACGTCAACGGGGCACTCGCCAAGTCGCACAGGTCGCGCGTCATCCCCGTCACGGACGAGGTTGCCGACCATTACCGCGAATATCAGTGGGAACGCGACGGCGTCGGGGAGGCCGCCGAGAGTGACATGGTCTTCGTGAACCTCTACCGGGCCCCGGTGGGCCGGCCGATGAGCTACCCCAACGCGAAGCAGATGTTCGACCGGCTGGGCAAGTGGGCTGAGATCGTCGCCAGGCCGCACATGCTCCGTCACACAGCAGCGACCGAGTGGGTCGCCGAAGGCGTCCCGCCCGACGTCGTCCAGGCCCTCCTCGGCCAGGTCTCACCGTCTTCGCTCAAGCCTTATCTGCACACCAGCGACAAGCGGAAGCGGGAAGCCGTCGAGCGTGTCACGGCGGGAGCGCGATGACCGCCGCCCCGATTCTCTCCCTCGCAGACGTCTGCACGTCCCATCCGCTGCCGTTCTCCGTTAACTGGCCTGGCTGGCAACAGTGGTTGAGCGTCCAGCTTGATCCGCACTGGCGCCCGGAAGAGTGGAATGCGCAACAGTGGTTGTTCACCGGGGACTTCGCCAATCCCCGGACCACGGTCTGGAAGTGCCTCACGCCGGCCTGTCCCAGCGGTCTCTACGGACGCCGCAGCCGCTGCGGGCCCTGCAAACGCGACCACCACGCCAGCGGGCAGACCTGGGATGAGTTCGACGCTTCGTTCGTTCCCGAGCGCGGCCAGCGCCACGGAGACGATCCCGAGGACTGCGCTGTCACCCGGGACGGCCAGCGGTGCGGACGCACGGCGCTGTCGAACGGCGTCTGCCTGACGCATCTGCAACTCTGGCGCGGTATCTACCGTCCCAAGGGGTGGGACAGCGCCATGGACTGGGGGCGCCAGGGCGGCGCCACTCCCTTTCCCGTTCCTCCATCCTGTTCGGTGGGGGCTTGCGACAACAAGGCCCTGCATGAGCGGACACCCTTGTGTATTTTCCACCTACGCCGCTGGAAGAAGGCGAGCGGGCTCGGGAACACCGCCACACGCGAGATGCTGGCCTGGTCCGCGACCCAGCCGCCGTTTCTGAGTTCCCACCGCTTCTCGCTGATCGAGCTGCCGCCGCTGCTGCGGCTGGAGATCGCCTACGCGCTGCAGCACCGGGACGAGTTGGGGCACAATCTCGATCCCCGCAGCGTCCGCCAGATCGTTGCTGGTCTGGTTATCAGGGACACGAGTCTGGTGCTCCGCGATGACCATCTCGACGGCCTCTACGAGAAGCAGCTCAGCCCACACGCGGTGTTCCGTCAGCTGGCCTGGTCGGTCCGCCGCGGCTCGTCGCTTTCTCCGGCGACGACCCGTGGGCAGACGACACCATCGACCTGCGGGCGGCGGGGCTGAAATCGCGGACCAGGACCGGACGGCGGAAGCAGGCCGGGGCCGCTGATCTGACCGGAATCCCGCAGGGATGGCTGCGGCAACTGCTACGGCGATGGACCGAGGCCGAGCGTCCCACCAGCAACGAGTTCAACCGATGGCACCGAGGCATCGTGCTGGCCGCCCAGGGCATGAACCGACTGCCCGGCGGCGGAGCCGAACTCTCCGAACTCGACTTCACCCACATCCAGGCCGCTTTCGAGGAGATCGCGGCGGCCCGCAACAGCAGGACCGGAAAGCTGTGCGCGACCAGCTACCGCACCAAGATGCTCAGCTGCTTCTTCGCC
The DNA here is from genome assembly GCF_040295565.1 of Streptomyces sp. NPDC002785. NCBI lineage: Bacteria > Bacillati > Actinomycetota > Actinomycetes > Kitasatosporales > Streptomycetaceae > Streptomyces > Streptomyces sp. NPDC002785. Next base: position 36,349 of record NZ_JBEOVN010000051.1, read on the forward strand.
TTGCTGGACTTCGGCCGGCTCACCGGTCAACTCGAGGAAGCGCCGGGGATGTTCGCCCGCCACTCCTCGCACCGCATCCCCCAGGAGGACACCAACGAAGACGAGATCGGCCGGGCCATCCCGGAGCACGTCATCCGCCAGCTCGACGCCCAGCTCGACTCCTTCCCCGTCGACGCCCACTACGGAGACCTCGATCCCGAAGAGGTGCGGGCGATGTTCCGCGCCGTCTACGTCGTCCTGCGCGACTGCGGTCGCCGCCCGACCGAAGTGGCCTCCCTGCCCAGGAACTGCCTGGAACGCGAGGGCGATGAGGTCTCCTTGATCTGGAACAACAACAAGGGCCGCCGGATGCGACGGCGCCTGCCGATCGTCACCGAGACAGTGCAGACGATCGAGCGATGGCAGAAGGTCCGCGACCAGGTCGACGCACCTTCCCACAGCGAAGCGCACCTTTTCCCGGCGGCTACTGATGCGGCCGGTCTGCCGCACCTGAGCTCGATCACTCTGGGAGCGACGCTGCGCAAGTGGGTCGACTCCCTGCCTGAGCTGGACAGTGGCACCTTCGACACCGACGGCAACCCGCTGCCGTTCGACAAGTCCCTGATCTTTCCCTACGCGTTCCGGCACTCGTTCGCCCAACGCCACGCGGACGCCGGCACCCCGCTCGACGTGCTGCGGGACCTCATGGATCACGACGACCCCCGCACCACGCTCGGCTACTACCGCGTCTCCTTGAAGCGGAAGCGCGAGGCCGTCAAGACACTCAGCCTCCAGGTCGTCGACCGGCTCGGAGCCGCCTCTCCGTGCTCGCCGCTGGCCTATGAACAAAGATCGGTGGCCGTCCCGTTCGGCGGCTGCACCGAACCATCCAACGTCAAGGCCGGCGGCCAGGCATGCCCGATCCGTTTCCAGTGCTCCGGCTGCGGGTTCTACCGCCCTGACCCGTCCTATCTCCCGACCATCGAGGACCACATCAACAGCCTGCGAGCCGACCGCGAGACCGCTCTGGCCATGGACGCGGCCGGCTTCGTCGTCGACAACCTCACCGCTCAGATCGTCTCCTACGAGGAGGTCACCGAGAAGATGCGCCGACGGATGGCGAGCATGCCGGAGGAAGAGCGCGCCGAGTTGGAAGAAGCCGCTGCGGTCCTGCGTCGTCTGCGGGCCGGTGAGAGCCGCAAGCTGCTGCCCCTCACCGTGATTCAGCAGGACAAGATGTGAGCGCCGCAGCCCGCACCCCGGCCGAGGTTCTCGCGGCTTCCCGCAGGGCCGACAGCCTCCAAAAACGGCAGCGAGTCCTGGACGCCGTCCAGAGAATGCTCGCCGACGGCGAGCCCATCACCTTCACCACAGTCGCCCGCACCGCGAAGGTCTCCACCTGGCTCGTCTATGCCGAAGGCGTACGCGAACACGTTGAAGCGGCCATCCGCCAGCAGGAACACGAACCTGTCGTCGCACGATCAGACGGTCGCCAGGCCAGCCCGGCAAGCCTGAAGTCCGACCTGCTCATGGCCCGCGAGGAGATCACCACCCTCCGCCAGGAACGTGACCGCCTGCGTGAAGCCGTCCGCCAGCAACTCGGTCGGCAACTCGACCAGGTCGGCAACCAGCAGCTGACCGCGCGTATCTCCGAACTCACCAATGCCAACAGGCGACTTGAACAGGAGATCGCCCAGCTTCAGCCGATGAAGGAGCGAGTCGACGAACTGGAGAAGGACCTGGCAGCTGCCCGCAGCAGTCTGCGCAAAATGATCCGCGCGGAGAACGCCTGACCCACACATCCGCCTCTTCGACGAGGGCCTGACCAGCAGCCTTCTACGCTGGTCAGGCCCCTACTCGGTCAGTAGCTGTTGGCCAGTGTGCGGTCGAGGAGGGCGAGCAGGTGGTCCCAGTGGCGCTGTAGTCCGGCGGGGTCGAAGGCGTCGGTGTCGGACATGGTGAACCCGTGGACGGTGCCGGGGTAGATCTCGGAGGTGTAGTCGACCTTCGCGGCGTCCAGGGCCCGGTTGAGCTCGCCCAGGGCCTCGGGCGTCAGGTCGCTTTCGGCATGGCCGAAGTGGACCTGGGCGGTGATCTCGGCGAAGGCACCCGGCCCGTCCACGCCCACGGGGCCGTGGAATGCGGCGAGGGCGGCCACCTGGTCAGGGTGGGCCGCGGCGGTGCGCATCGCCAGGAGGCCGCCTATGCAGTAGCCGGTTACCGCGACCGGTCCGGCGGCGACCTCGGGCTGGGTGGTGAGGAACCTGAGGTAGGCGTCGGCGTCGCTCAGGACACGTTCGGCGGTGTGCGCCTCGATCAACGGCATCACCTGGGCCATGAGTGCGGGCCGGACCTCTTCTCCGATCTGCTCGGGAAGTTCGATCACCGGTGCCGGGCCGTGCCGGTAGAAGAGGTTGGGGACGAGCACGTAGTACCCGTGCCCGGCCAGTTCGCGGGCCATCTCCCGCAGCACGGGCCGGATGCCGAAGCCGTCCGCGTACATCAGCACCCCTGGGTGCCGCTCGCCACGGTCGGGGAAGGCGGCGAAAGCGTTGGCCTGGCCGTCCGCAGTGGGAATCTGCAGCATCTTGGTGGGCATGAATTCTCCTGTCGTGATTGATGTGTTGAGCCTGTGATCAACACGACAGAGGCGGAGCACGCGCAGCAGCGCAAGATCCTCGATCAAACAGCGGGCCCGCACCGGCCCGTACGGCGCTCAGAAGAGCACCGGGTCACCAATCAGTGTGTGGCGCAATGCCGTCCCGGTATTCATGGCCACACAGCCTAGCCCACCGGGCAAAAGGCGACGCCAGCACCCCAGTCCATAGTGCGGCTCGACACCCCTGGCCTCGGCCAGGAGCCGGCGTCTCTCCTCCCCATCGGCCGTCGTCCACGCGATCTCGTACCCCGCCACGTCGGCGTACAGGGAAACGTGCTCCCAGCCCCGTGCCCCTGCCCGACTCCGCCGCGAGCTTCGTGCTCACCCCACTCCGGGACCACGGCACAACGTGCCTTACGTGCCTGCTGTCGACATGGTGCGTTGACCTGCCAGGATCCTTTACAACTCTAGATAATCACCGGCTGGAAGGCGTACGACAGCAGCGAGCTGGGCCTCGCCCAGCGCTACCGGGGCGGAGTATTGCACGCTCAATGCCGGGATTTCGGCGCCGGACGCGGCGGCCCTCCAGCAGTCACGGTGAGCTGCTGCCGAGAGGCTTGGTCATGGCCCGGTTAACTCGGCGGTCGCGTCCGGCGACGTAGGAAGGGCAGGGCCGGTAGCCGGTGCGCTGGTAGAGGGCCAGGGTGGCGGTGTTGCGCCGTCCGGTCTCCAGCATGATCCGCGTCGCCCCGCGACTGGCGGCGTGCCGTTCGAGGTGTTCGAGGAGGTACCGTCCGATCCCGTAGCCGCGGGCTTCGTCGGAGACGTACATCCGTTTGTTCTCTGCGGTGCACTCGCCAAGGAGGCGTACTCCTCCGCACCCGACCGCCTCCTCGTCGACGTGGGCGATGAGGAACAGGCCGTGAGGCGGGCCGAAGTCCGCCTCGGGGGTGGTGTCCGGGTCGTCGGCGAAGCCGTACAACGTGAGCTGTTCAGCGTGGAGGGCCTGGGTCAGGCGGTGGGCGTCCGGGTGGTCGTAGGGTACGGCGGTCACGGAGGGTGTCAGGCGTATCGCGGTCTGGGCGTCGGGGGCCGTGGGCACGGAGGTCATGAAGCCGATAGTGCCCTGTCGACGGCGGTGAGCGCACGGGTGCCATCCGGTGCGCGCATGCGGGCGCCGGCGGAGCGGCGGATCCGGCGCAGGAGGTTGCGGCAGCGGATGGACTGCACGTCGGGTACCCGGTCGGCGAGTTGCAGGAGGGTGGCTGCGGTGGCTTCGGGGTCGCGGGCGAGGAGGTGAGCGTGCGCGAGGTGGATGCCGTGCAGGAGGGCGGAGCGGGGGAATCCGCTGGTGGGGCCTTGGTCGGTGAGGGGGGAGAGGAGCGTGGTCGCCTCGGCTAGGGCGCGTATCTGGTTGTGATCAATCTGTGGATTCGCCCCCGCGGCGAGGCCTGATCCGATAGATCAGGCTGTGTGACACGACAACAA
>NZ_JBEOVN010000052.1:0-40318 GCF_040295565.1 Streptomyces sp. NPDC002785
GGGGAATCTCTTCCCCACCGCAGCACACAGCCTCATACGTGTGGGGGCTACCGACCGATCCGGAGGGGATCAAAATGACGACTTCTCTGTTGCACGTAGGTGGGTCGTGAGTGGGGAAGCCTCCTTATCGGGCGGTGGCAGGCAAGCGCGGGATGCCGTAGTCACTGGTATCGGTTTCTGCCTTCCCGGTGACGGGCGACCCGTCTTCACCGCGGACGACCTGTGGAACATCGCCTCCCGAGGGGCCTCCTGCCTCAAGCAGAGCGACATCTACTACGGCTCCGTAGAGCTCTCGGACGCGATGTTCGACGAACGGCTCCCCAAGGCCGGCCCGTTCTTCTCATGCCAGTACACCGCAGCGCATCGGTTCGGCCTGGTGTCCATGGCGGAGGCATGCTCGGACGCCGAGCTGGATCCCCTCTCGGGCGACCTGGCCGACGCAGCGGTCCTGGCCGGACGCGGCGGCGTGGACGCGAACATCGACAGCTACCTCGCCGTGCTGCGAGCCGACCCCGAGACCATTCGCGTGACGGAGGCGATTGAACTGTTCGTCGCGGCGGAACAGGCCATGACTCCTTCCGACGTCGCGCTGGTCCAAGGCGCACTGTCCCGATCGAAAGGCCCCAACTTCACGGTGTCGTGCGGCTGCGCGTCATCCGCGGTGCAGATCGGCAACGCCCGACGCCTGATCGCCGCCGGCGAGGTGGATATCGCCGTCGTGACCGGAGTCGACATCTTCAGCGTCAAACTCATCCGTAACATCCAGCGCCTGCTGCAGGGCGTGCAGAGGACATACGACATCATCCGGTCGGACGACATGCCCGCGCGTCTGCCGTCCTTCGACTCCCTCATGCGCCCGTACGACCGGCGTGCCGACTGCATCAACCACGGCGAGGGATCGGCGACCGTCATCATGGAGAGCCGCGAGCACGCGTCCCGGCGCGGGGCCCACCTGTACGGTCAGGTGCTCGCGCAGGCCACCACCCGCGACGAACTGACCAATCCTCTGGCCTCCGAGAAGACGGGCAGCGCGCTGGTGACCGCCGTCCGCCGATGTCTCGGAAACCGCTGGGAGATCGGCCAGGTGCCCTACGTCCACGGCGGCAGCGACGGCAACGTGGAGGTCACCGCCTTCGAGGCGAACGCCATCAACAAACTGTACGGATCCGCCGCACAAGACCTGCTGATGACATCTCAAGAAGGCTGCTTCGGCCACAACGGCGCACCGGCTGGCTGTCTCGGCGTCGCGCTGACACTGCTCATGATGGAGCGCGGCGAGGTGTGCCCCACCGCCAACTGCGAGCAGCCGGCGGACAACCTCCCCTTCGACCCCGTTCCTGGCGTGCGCACCCGGCCGCTCGACTTCGACTACGCGCTGAGCTTCAACTACCAGGTCGGCGGAGTGAAGAGCGCGATCCTCCTGGGAAGCCCCGATGCCTGAGGCCAGCCCCCGCTGGACCCAACGCCGTTCGCCTAGTAGTGCTTGGTCAGGTCGGTTGTGGTGGTGCGTGTCTGTCGGGTTGGTGTGGCGTTGAGAGTGTGTGACTCCGGACGAGATTGCGGCGGTGCGTGGTGAGTTGGAGGCGTTCGCGACGGAGGTGTTCGAGCCGTTCACGCGGAAGGATCAGCGTCGGTGGGGGCAGGTCTACCTGCGGGGGCTGCTGACCGACGGGCGGCGCAAGTCGGTCGAGCCGATGGCGGCCCGGCTGGGTGAGGACGGGAATCGGCAGGCGCTGGCCAATTTCGTGACCACCAGTCCCTGGGATCCGGCGCATGTGCGGGCCAGGGTGGCCTGGAGGATGGAGGCGGCGATCCGGCCGTCCGCGCTCATTTTCGACGACACGGGGTTCCTGAAGGACGGGGGTGCCTCGGCGTGCGTGTCGCGGCAGTACACCGGCACGGCGGGCAAGGTCACCAACTGCCAGGTCGGCGTCTCGCTGCATCTTGCCCATGACGCGTACGTCCGCTGCCCGGCCGCGGCGCGGTACAGCGCGACAGCGTCCTTCCTGAACTCCTCCGGATACGGAGACTTGCGTCCCACCTGGACATCCCTCCCTGGACCATCAAGATCCATTGTCAGGGTGTCCACTCCAAAAGATCAGCCTCAGGCGAGACAGTCACACCCCAGGGTGGACGAGCTGGACTGAACGAACGTGACCACGCAAGACTGCAACAACAAGGGCCTCCCTGTCGCTCTGGCTTCAACAACCGCGAGCTACCAGGAGGCCCTTCCTTCATGGGTGCACAGCGGCGAACTCACCCGATTCAGCACCCTGTTCGATCAAGAACGACCGCACGATCGGAAAGACAACAGCTTGTTAGAAGGAAGGCGAGCAGGGCCAGGTCGGCGCGCTCCAGGGAGTCGAGGATCGTTCGGTTGGCTGCGGGCCGGATCGGTACGGTGGAGGGCACGGCCAGCACCGCGCACCCGGCTGCCTCGGCCGAGGCGACACCCGTGGGCGTGTCCTCGACGACCACGCACGCGTGCGGTTCGACGCCCAGGGCGGCGGCCGCGGCGAGGTACGGGTCAGGCGCGGGCTTCGTGCGGACGGTGTCCTCGACTGCGAGGGTCAGAGCGAACCGGTCCTCGCCCAGCGCCTTGCTTACCAGGTCGACGACATGGCGCGGCGAAGCGGAGACGATCGCCGCGGGGACGCCGGACGCGGCCAGTTCGTCCAGCAGGCGCAGTACGCCCGGGCGCGGGACGACCTCGCGGGCGACACGGGCGGTGAACGCGGCGTCCAGCTCGGTGGCGAGCGTGCTGGGGCCGGGGGCCGCCGGGCCGCCGGTGCGGTGCAGGTGAGCGGCGGTGTGGGCGGTCGGGCGGCCCAGCACATGCGGCATGTCCGCTTCGGTCAGCGGCCGCCCGATCCTGTCGGCGACCTGTTCCGCTGCGGCCCACCAGAGCCGTTCGGTGTCGACGAGCGTGCCGTCCATGTCGAACAGGACAGCGGCGGGAAGGCTGGGTGCTGCTATGCGATGGTTCAAGGCGAGCTTCTCCGGTAATGCGGCGAACGGGCGGATGTGCGGGCTTCCCGCTTCGGTTGCCGGGCGTCGGGCAGGTTGATCCGGGCCGACGGCGTCGTCGGGTCGAGCGTCGGAGGGAGCCGTCAGCCCCTGTCACCGCCGCCGTTTCCCCGGCGGCGGTCCACGAGCACCGGGCGGTCCGGCAGCCTCAGCGTCACCGCCGCACCGACCGGGAGCGTGGTCGCGGCGTGAGTCGGCGCATCGGCCGTCACCTCGCTGCCGCCGGCCAGCCGCACGGTCAGCCGTGTCGTCGCGCCCAGGAACGCCGCCCCCATGATCTGGGACGTACCCTTCCCGTCCGCGGTGACCTCGACCGCCTCCGGCCGTACCAGTACGTCCACTTCACCCTTTCCACCGGCGACCTCGGCGGCGCCGGGCAGCGTCCCGTTGACCGGCAGCGTGCGGCCGAACACGTCCACGGTCCCGTCGTCCGCTCCGGCCCGGGCCGGGATCCGGCTCATCACGCCGACGAACTCGGCGACGAACGCGGTCGCAGGGCGTTCGTACAGTTCCGCCGGAGGCGCGCACTGCTCCAGTTTTCCGGCACACATCACCGCGACCCGGTCGGCCATGGAGAGGGCCTCCTCCTGATCATGTGTCACGAACAGGGTGCTGATGCCCAGTTGCTGCTGGAGGCGGCGGATCTCCTCACGGAGCGTCAGGCGCACCTGTGCGTCGAGTGCCGACAGTGGCTCGTCGAGCAGCAGTACGCGTGGCCGCAGTGCCAGAGCCCGTGCCAGGGCGATCCGTTGCTGCTGACCTCCGGACATCTGATGCGGAAAGCGGCCGGCGTGCTGCGGCAGTCCGACCAGCTCCAGGAGTTCGGCGGCGCAAGCCCGTCGCGTGGCTTTGCCGATGCCGCTCATCCGCAACCCGAAGGCGACATTGTCGATGGCAGTCAGGTGGGGAAAGAGGCTGTAGGACTGGAACACCATGCCCGCGTCGCGGCGGTGCGCGGGGATGCCCGTGATGTCCTCGCCGTCCACGAGCACCTTGCCCGAGTCGGGCCGCTCGAATCCGGCCAGGGTCCGCAGCGCGGTGGTTTTGCCGCAACCGGACGGGCCGAGCAGCGCCACGAGCTCGCCCGGCTCGACCGTCAGGTCCAGACCGTCCAGCGCCGTTGTGGCGCCGAAGGAACGATGCAGCCCGCGGAACTCGACGGTGGCGCCGGTCCGCGTCCGGCTGATGGTTTCGGGATCGGTCATCAGGTCGGTCATGAGGTCTCCTTGGGACGGCGAGCGCGTCCGGCTGTGGCGATGATCAACAGCAGCACCCAGGTGACGAGCAGGCCCATCACCGAAACGGCCACCGACATCTGGGCCTGCGATCCGCTGATGGCGAGGATCCACACGGCGAAGGGCTGGTAGCCGAGGATCGCGGCGACGGTGTACTCACCGAGCACCAGCGCCAGGGTGAGGAACGCCGTGTTGAGCAGCGCTCCGCGCAGGTTGGGCAGAACGACATGCAGAAGGGTGCGCGGCCATGGCGCCCCGCAGGCCCGGGCGGCCTCGACGAGCACCCGCAGGTCGATGGCCGCGAGCCCGGTGTCGAGCGTGCGGTACGCCAGCGGCAGCGCCATCAGCGTGTACGCGATGACCAGGACGAGGGGGAATTGCGGGTTCTGCAGTGCGACCAGGGCTTGGAAGAGCGGCGTGCCGACGAAATGATCCGATCCCCAGCCCAACACCGCGCTGAATCCCGCGACAAGGGCAACGGCAGGTACGACCAGCGGCAGCAGACACACGATCTCGACGAGTGTGCGCAGGCGTGGTGCGGCCAGCCGGACCGTGACCAGAGCGGGCACGAGCAGACCCAGGACGAGCACGATGGTGGCGGCGGCCAGCTTCAGGGTCAGAGCCAGACTGTCGGTGAAGCCGCCGGCGCTGAGGATACCGGTGTATGCCTCGAAGCCGATGTCCTGACCCGGGACGCCGGCGCCGATGCTGAAGGCGACGGCACATGCGAGCGGGACGAGGAAGTACGCACCGGTGAGCAACAACACGGCGGCGCGCCCAAATCGGAGCGTGCTCAGGCGAGCCATCGCGCGCTCCTTCGCTGCAGCGGCAGCTGAATGGCCATGACGAGCCCCGCGACCAGCACCATGTCGACACCGAGCGCGAGCGCGATGTTGCCCTGGCCGACCAGGACGTTCCCGGACAACGCGTCCGCGATCTGCATGGTTACCAGCGGTACCGAGCTGCCGACCATCGCTGCGGCGGTCGCGTAAGCGCTGAACGCGGAGCCGAACAGCAGCACATAGCCGCCGAGCAGCGATGGCATGAGGACCGGCAGCGCGACATGCGTCCAGTACTGGAAGGCGTTCGCGCCGTTGTTGCGGGCGGCTTCCTGCCACTGCCGTCGCAGCCCCTCCAGAGCCGGGGTGAGCGTGAGCACCATGAGCGGCACCAGGAAGTAGAGGTAGACCAAGGTCAGACCCCAGAAGCTGTACAAGCTCCAGCCGTGGCTGAGCAGGTTGAACCGGCTCGTCAGGACACCGGCGTTGCCGAGCGTGGCCACGAACGCGAACGCGAGCGGCACCCCGCCGAAGTTCGCCAGTACGCCCGACCCGGCCAGGACCGCCTCGCGCAGGGCGCGGAATCGCGAGGTCACGACCACGTGGGCGATCGGCAGGCCGACGACGGCGGCGATCAACGCGGAGACGGCGGAGAGCTTGACGCTGCCGAGCAGCGCGGTCAGGTAGGGGCCATGCAGCGAGGAGCTCATGTTCGCGCCGGTGAGACGGGCCCCTCCCGGCGCGGACTCCGGTGTCGTGAAAGCGCCGTAGGCCATCGTCCCGAGAACCAGACCGAACACCACGACGGTGAATACGAGCAGCGGCGCGGCACCGAGCCACCCTGCCGAGCGCGGAATGCGCCGCCAGGCCGGCCCGAGCCCGGCCCTGCTGCCGAAGGAGCGGGTCCGGCTGCCACCCCCGGTCGTCTGGATGGCGCTCATCCGGCGACTGCCTGGGCCCAGCCCTGGACGACGGCCTGCTTGGCCTTGCTGATCTGACCCTCGGTGGGGAAGGAGACCGTGCCGTTGCCGGGTGTCTGCGGCAGCTTGGCGGCGAAGGTCGCGTCGAGAGTCCCGGCCTTCTGCATCTCGGGCATCAGCACCGGCCGGGCGTGTCCCTTGAGCCACAGGTTCTGACCCTCGGGGCTGTACAGGAACTCCTGCCACAGGCGGGCCGCAGCCGGGTGCGGTGCCCACTTCACAATCGCCTGCGAGTAGTACTCGGCGTACACGCCGTCGGACGGGATGCTCACCTTCCAGTCGACGCCCTTGGGGCGGAGGTCGTCCGCATACCCGGTGTTGAGGTAGTCCCAGGTGATGCTGATCGGCGTCTCGCCCTTCTGAATGGTCGCAGGGCTCGACTCGACAGGATTGAAGTTGCCGGCCTTCTTCAGGCGGGCGAAGAAGTCCAGGCCGGGCTTGATGTCGTCGAAGGAACCCTTGCCGGCGAGTGCCGAGGCGTACACCGCGCCGAAGGCCGAGCTGGACTTAGTTGGGTTGCCGGTCAGCGCGACCTGACCCTTGTACCGCGGATCCAGCAGGTCGGAAAACGTCTTTGGACACTCCTTGACGCGGGCCGCGTCACAACCGATGGAGACATAGCCGCCGAAGTCGTTGTACCAGCGAGCCTGGGCGTCCTTCTGCGCCTTCGGGATCTGGTCGAACGCGCTGACCTGGTACGGCGCCAACAGGTTCTGCTCGGCCGCGCTGATGCCGAAGGCACTGCCCACGTCGATGACGTCCGGAGACCGGTCCTGGCCCTTGCGGGAGGTCACCGCGTTGATCTCGTCCTGGCTGGAGGCGTCGGGATTCTCGACCTCGACCTTGATTCCGTACTTCTTCTCGAAGGTGTCGATGATCTCGCCGTAGTTCGCCCAGTCACGGGGAAGGGCGATGGCGTTCAACTTGCCCTCCTTCTTCGCGGCAGCGACAAGGGTGTCCATGCCGCCGAAGTCCTTTGCCGAAGTGGCGGTCGCGGCCTTGCCACCGCCGCCACCGGTCTCATTTGCGCTGGTCAAGCCGCATGCACTGAGCCCAAGCGCGGCCACGACGACGGAGCAGGCAAGGCCCGCATAGCGAACGCGGTGCAGTCTCACAGGGTTCTCCTGGGAAGAGGTTGAGTTGGCTGTACAACTTGACTCATTACCTCGGGGGGCTGTGTACGGGAGGTGAACGCCGATGTACGGGCCGGGGAGCTTCTCCGGAAGAGATCGCGGGTCACGCAATGAGAGCGCCTGGCCGGTGAGCCGGGCCCGGAGAGCGGATAGGGTCACGTCAGAGCGTCGATGGGCGGCTGAGGGAAGGGGAACGACATGGCAGTCGCGGGGGGCGGCACCGCCGAGGCCCGGTATCGACAGTTGGCGGCCAGCTTGCGTGAGGCCATAGCTGTCGGCGCCTTCGGCTCGGACGGCCGGCTGCCCAGCGAGGAGCAACTCGCCCAGCAGTACGGCGTCTCACGCGGCACCGTCCGTCAGGCGTTGGCGGTGCTGCGCGCCAACGGCCTGGTCACATCCAGACGTGGCACGCGGCGGGTCGTGCTCGGGACCGCACGTACCCAGAGCTTCTTCGAACTGCTGAGCTTCACCCGCTGGGCACGCTCGATCGGAGAAGAACCGGGAGGCCGCACGATCGATATCAAAAGTTGTCCGGCCAACCCGTTGGAGTGCGAGCAGCTCGGCCTCGCACCCGGGTCGCAGATCTACCGGGTGCTGCGGCTGCGGACGCTGTCGCGTGTCCCGATCATGATCGAGCGGACCCTCTACCCTGAGCACATCGGCGCCGTGATCGCCCGCCTTGAGCCCCATGCGATTTCGCACACCGAGCTGCTGACGGAGGAGGGAGTGGTGTTCGCGGACACAGAACACACCATTGACCTCGTCCACGCCGAGGCCGACGATGCGCGCCTGCTCGGCTGCACCCCGGACGCGCCGTTGATGCGAGAGCGCCGGCGGGCCACGGACCAGTCGGGCAGACCGTTGCTGTGGTCGGACGACCGCTTTCTGCCGGGCACGATTGCCTTCACGGTGCACAATTCAGTGGCGACAACAGCTCTGTTGCGCCGACGAGGCTGACTGATCGCTCCGCTAAGCGGCGAGGGCAGCCGTGACCGAGGTGGATTCCTTGCCGAAGTCGGCCCGCAGTACGCCGGTGCGGCCTGCCGGCCCCGAAGCACCTCCCGCAGGCAGCCTCATCCGTCTGATCCTTTCGGCGCGGCGCCATTCGGCCAGCCGGTTTTCCGGCTCAGTCGAGGCGAGTCGTCCGACGACGGTGTCGGAAGGCGCACCCCGCATACTGGTGGGCCCAGGCACCCGCGCTTCGGCTCACGTACAACTGCGTGTCGCCTACCCGCCCCAGGCTGGGGGCCTCGTGTTGGCCGGCTCGGCGAACAGGTGCGCAAGCCAGAGCCGGCCGCCGTGGGTGTGGCCGGAGTGCTGCAGGTCGAAGCCGTGGCAGACGGCGTCGTGGACGACGATGGGCGGTGGGTCAGGAGGGAGGCCGCAGGGGATGGATCGAGGTCACCAAGCTCCTTCTGGACATCCTGGCGCAGAACCGGCGTGACACGGCCGCCGCGAAACGGTTCTTCCGCAAGCTCATGAAGGGCGGGCGCGGTGCCCCGGGTGGTGGTCACCGACAAGCTCGCCTCCTGCGGGACCCCGCATCGCGAGGTGATGCCCTCGGTGGAACGTCGCGCACACAAGGGATTGAACAACCGGGCGGAGAACTCCCACCAGCCGACAAGGCAACGCGAACGCGCGATGAAGGACTTCCGCTCCGTCGGTGGGGCGCAGCGCTTCCTGGCCTCGTTCAATCGGATCTCCCGGCACTTCCGCCCCGGACGCTACCTGATGTTCGCCCCCGAGTACCGCACCGCCATGAACGACCGCTTCACCATCTGGAACGACACCGGACACCTCGTCCCGATGGCCTGAACCACACCCACACCGGGCAGAGCGGCCCGGAACGGCCCCGGCATGCCAAGAGCCGGAAGCCTCTCGCTCAACCTGACAATGCCTTCGTGATCCAGCGCAGCAGGTTGAGGATGACGATCGGGATCGTGATCGCACCGAAGCTGCGGCTGATCGAGCCGAGGCCGAACTCGCAGGGCTGATCACCCTCGTGGGACCGCACCTCCTGCAGCCGTGCAACATCCGTGCCGCGTGCGGGCCGGTTGCGCGCGACACAGATGCGGGGGGCTGCGCACGGCGTAGTTCACGAGGATCGAACCGTCGACCACGCCCGTGATCACGCTGGTGGTCGCCAGCCCCAGCCCGACATCAGTCATCTCGAGTGCGCCGGCCTCGGACAGCATGCCGCCCATGCCGATGATCGTGCCGTGGTCGCCGGCGAACAAGAGCTCAAGGATGGATCCGGCGACATCGGGGATGCCGAAGAACGGCGTCAGGACGGACAGCACCGCGAACGCGCCCAGCGCGAACTGCCCGAACGAGAACACGCTGCCGAGGATCACGTGCGGCGCCGGGTCGTGCCAGATCTGCTTGACCGACGGCAGCGCCTTGCCGATCATGATCCCCGCGAGTACCACGTTGATCACGAGACCGGACGGCCGCTACATGACGTCGACCGCCTGGGCGGGGACGAGGCTCCAGCCGGTGAGCCCGAGCACCTGCGGCCCCAGCAGGAAGATGAGGAAGCCGGCGATGACGCTCGCGGGCAGGTACAGTCGCGCCAGGGCGGGCACGGACCGCCGAGTCACCAGCGCCACGACCAGGGCGATGCCTAGGCAGACGAACCCGAGCCCGACCCACTGCACATGTACTCACCGAACGTATGCACAGTCTGGTGTATGGGGCCGGCCGGTGCGACGAGCGACCATGCCGCCCCCTGCGCGGAGCGGGCTCAGCCCTCCCGCGCGGCGGCGGTACGATGCGCGCGAGCCACACGCGCCAGGCCGGTTGCGACTCCCGCACCCACCAGTGCGAGTGCGGCCATCAGGATGAACACCAGGTGGTACCCCGCCACACCCGGGTTGGCATCAAGGATCGCACCGTACACGAGGAAGGCGAACATCCCGGGGGCGTAACCGACGAGGCAGGCGATGCCGAACGCGGTGCCGCTGACCTGGTCGGGGATGCCGAGCTCGTCCATGGGCGCCCAGAACACACCGCGCATCGTGAAGATGATCAGTGAGAACAGCAGGCAGGCGGCCATCGCGGGGATCTGGTTCTGCCCACCGGTCGGCAGCAGCAGGATGATCGCTGCGATGGGGATCAGGCACACGAATGCGAGACGGAGGTACCCGCTGGCCCCCTTGAAGACCTTGTCGACGAGTACGCCGCCGAGCGGTCCGCCGAGGATCTTGAGGCCGTACTGGTTGATGATGCCGTAGGCGCCGGCGAGGGCGGCCGGCAGTCCGTACACGTACGTGAGGTAGGGGATGAAGTATGTCAGACCGCAGTACACGACGTACGCCATGAACACGGTTGCACTGACCCACCACAGCTGCGGCAGCCGGGCGGCATGCAGGATCTCGCTGAGGCCGACGCGCTTCTTCTTCGTCGTATCCACGGCGGACTCGGGGCCCTGGTCACGCAGCAGGAAGAACAGGAGCACGCCGACGGCGATGTCAATCAGAGCGTAGAAGGCGATCGCGGCACGAAAGCCGGCGGCGCCCGAGCCGAGCAGGGCGAAGACGCCGAGGGCCGAGAAGGCAACCAGTGTGTCGACGACGCCGCGACCGCCCTCGAGGAAGCCGAACAGCCGCCCCTGTTCTCCCGGCCCACCCAGGCGCCGGATGCTCTTGAGCAGTGCCGGCCAGACCAGGCAGTCGGAGCAGACGGCCAGCACCGCGAAGATCGGCACCAGCTGCCCGTACCCGGGGAACGTGCTCATATAGAGCCCGAGCCCGCCCGCCCCGATCAGTCCGAGCGGAATCAGGATGCGGGTCGAGAACCGGTCAGCCAGGTACCCTCCGACCACGAAGAGTACTGTCGCGACGATCGAGTTCACGCTCAGTAGCGCACCGATCTCGGTGTTGCTCAGCCCCATCTGCTGCTGCATCGGGACGTAGAAGACGTCCTTGATGCTGGCGAGCTTGTAGATGGTGCCGCCCGCAATCACGAGGACCGCGAAGCGCGACCATTTGGCCTTGTCGAACCCGGTCTTGGCCGGCGCGGTCTTCATCGTGGTGTTCGTCATCGTGGTGTTCGTCATCGCGCACCTGCCAGGGTGTCGGCGGCGGCCAGGCGAGCCGCGGCGAGTTCGCGCATCCGGGCGAGCTGCCCGCGTACGTGGACGACCTGGTCGACGGCCCAGCCGGGCTCGGCGGCGAGCAGGTCGCGCAGCGTCCATCCTTCGGGAAGGTCCGTGGTGCTCAGTTCCCGGTAGGGGATGAAGGGGTCGTCGCCTTCGCTGTGATGGCGGAAGGCGGGCGCGTAGTACAGGTTCTCCTGTTCGAGCGCGAAAGTGATGACCTGCGGCTCGTCGTCGCCGAGCATGAGCAGGTCGAACAACATCCGCGCCCCCGGCAGGTCATCCTCCGGGCTGCCCTGCAGCACGCCGCGGTGGCCGAACCCGTCGCCCTCAGGAAGGACGTGCACGCCCTTCAGGTGCGCTTGCAGGATATGCGGGGCCAGCTGGGCCAGGGCGTCCATCGGCCGTTCGTAAGCGTTGATCATGTTGCCGAAGTCGAACATCACGTGCAGGCGGGGGTGGCCGACGGTGCGCAGCAGCCGAGCGATCTCGCCGGAGCGCAGTTCTTCGTGCTGCTCGAACGAGAAGTGCAGGCCGTGGGTGTCGGCGAGGTCGCCGAGGCGGCGCAGGTCGTCCTCGATGCGCGACAGCACCTGCGACAGCTGCCCTTCGTAACGGGAGTAGACGCGAATGTGCTGGACGCCGAGGATGCCGGCGATCCGGACGGCCTCATCCACGGGTTCACGCTCGGTTGTGCTGATCTCGAGGTGCAAGGCCAGGCCGTAGCCGTGGGCACGGGCGGCGAAGGCCCGAAGCTGGTCGTCGT
Organism: Streptomyces sp. NPDC002785; assembly: GCF_040295565.1. Taxonomy (NCBI): domain Bacteria; kingdom Bacillati; phylum Actinomycetota; class Actinomycetes; order Kitasatosporales; family Streptomycetaceae; genus Streptomyces; species Streptomyces sp. NPDC002785. The sequence continues at coordinate 12,017 of NZ_JBEOVN010000052.1, forward strand.
TCATTCGGCTCAGGCTGCGCTCCTCGCCGTCGAGGACGTGGATGCAGATGCCGGCCAGATCGTGCTCTCGGGCGAAGTCGAGGACGTCGTCGGGGCCGTAGGCACCGTAGGTGAGGTTGGTGAGCAGGGCGTACGCGTGACCGAAGAGCCGGACCCGGTCGATCCGGTCGATCAGCACCCGCGCGCGCTCGGTCGTCAGGTCGGGGATCTGTTCGATCTCGGCTGCGGCGAGGTTCGGACTCAGGAGCGCTCGGAACTGCGCATCGAAGTGGGGCATAGCTGTCTCCTTAGAAAGCGGGTCGCGACCGTGCGTCCCCGCCACCCCCTCTTCCTATCAACGCAATGGATAGCGCCTTAGAGCCATTTACAGCCCAGTTCTGTGGACCAATTCGGCGGGCCCACCTCTCGGGCTACGCCTCGGCAGCTCCGCCAGGTTCGAGCCGTTCGAACGCCTCTGCCATCCGCGCTACGGCACGCGCCATGTGCTCGGCTGCGGTGCCGGCGAACCCGATCAGCAGTGCGGGCGGCAGTCGGCGCTGCACGCGATACTCCCCCAGGGGATACGTGAAGACGCCCTGCCGGGCGAGGCCGCGTGCGCAGTCGATGTCGTTGACGGATGCCTCGAGCCACCCCATCACGTGGAGCCCGGCGGCGACCGGCCTCGCCGTCAGCCGGTGCGCAAGCTGCGTGTCGAGCTGCTCGAGCAGGGCGTCCTGGCGGGCGGCGTAGAGTCGGCGCGTGCGCCGGAGGTGGGTGTGCAGGTGCCCTTCGGCGAGGAAGTCGGCGAGCGCCGCCTGCATCACGGTCGCGGGGGTGCAACCGATCACCGAGCAGGCCGACGCGAACGGCTCGACGAGGTCGTGGGGCAGCACGACGTAGCCCAGTCGCAGCGACGGCGCCAGCACTTTGCTGAATGTGCCGACGTGGATGACCTGTCGCGCTTGGTCGAGTCCGAACAGCGGGGGCAGCAGCGTGCCGTGATAGCGAAGCTCGCTGTCGCAGTCGTCCTCGACGATCCAACTCCCGTGCGCCTGCGCCCACGCGATCCACTCCCTGCGCCGCGCCGGACTCATGACCGTGCCCAGGGGATGCTGCCGGGACGGCGTGAGGTAGGCGAGGCGTGCCGATGGGTCGCCCCCTGCCGCCACCGCGCCCGCGTCGTCGACCGGCACGCCCTGGACGCGGCATCCATGCGATTGGAACGCGAGCCTTCCGGAGATGTGGCCGGGGTCTTCGACGAGCACCGTGTCGGCGGGGTCGAGCAGCAGCACCGCGAGAACATTGAAGGCCTGTTGGGCACCGGAGGTCACCACGATCTGCTCGGCGCCGCAGCCGAGGCCCCGCACGTCGTTGAGATAGTCGGCGATCGCCTGGCGAAGTGGCTCGTACCCGTGCGGGTCGCCGTACCCGATGGCGGCTGCGTCGGTGCGCGCTGCGTGCCGCGTCAGCAGCCGCCGCCACATGCCGGCAGGGAACGCGGATGCCGCGACCTGGCTGGGGACGAACGTCTCGGTGTCTTTCGGATCCCACGAGTGCGGCGCCTCGCTGAACAGGCTGGCACCGCGTGCCGATGTCGCCGCGCCGCGCTCGGGCAGCTGCGGGCGCGCAACAGGCGCCGGTGCCATCGCGGCCGTCCACAGTGCGTCCACATACGTGCCGTCCCCCTGGCGTGCACGCAGGAAGCCCTCGGCCGTGAGCTGCTCGAACGCGGTGACCACGGTCAGCCGCGAGACGCCGAGCTCGGCGACGAGCGTCCGCGTCGAGGGCAATCGGGTTTCCGGCGGCAGGGTGCCGTCGAGGATGAGTCCCCGCAGCTGCCGATACAGCTGCAGGTGCAGCGGCAGGGCGCTACCGCGGTCGAGCTCGACCGCGGCCAGCATCCGGCCCCCGGCACCTTTCATGATGCGCGGGCGCGCCGGTGGGTCTGACATGCCCTAATCCTAGCTAGTGTTCCGAGTCGGGAAATCTGTTCAGATGCATAGGCTTGCTCCATGGCACGTACGGGGCGGCCGAAGGCCGAGTTGACACTGTCGGACGAGGAGCGGGCCGCACTTGAGGGGTGGGTGCGGCGTCGTTCCACGCCGCAGGCGTGGGCTCTGCGGTGTCGGATCATCCTGGCTTGTGCTGAAGGTGCCTCGAACAAGGACATGGCGGCTCGGCTCGGTTCCACACCTCATGCGGTGGGCCGTTGGCGCGCCCGGTTCGTGCAGTACCGCATTGCCGGTCTGGGTGACATGCCGCGGTCCGGCGGCCCCAGGACGGTGACGGACGAGCGGGTCACCGCGGTAGTCGCCAGGACGCTGGAATCCACTCCGAAGAACGCGACACACTGGTCGACACGGTCGATGGCCAGGGAGATGGGTCTCTCGGGCGCTGTCACGTTGGCTGGCAGGGTGGGAGGATCCTCAGGCTGATCACGGTGGAGGGGGTCGTCCGTGGAGGGCATGTCGCCGTCGTACAAGGGGCACCGGTATCCGGCCGAGGTGATCTCTCACTGCGTGTGGCTGTACTTCCGGTTCCCGCTCAGTTTCCGAGAGGTCGAGGAGCTGATGCTGGAGCGCGGCGTGATCGTCTCGTACGAGACGGTCCGCCGCTGGTGCCTGAAGTTCGGTCAGCAGTACGCCAACGGACTGCGCCGCCGACGGCCCCAGCCCGGCGACAAGTGGCATCTGAACGAGGTCTTCATCAAGATCAACGGTGCGCAGAAGTACCTGTGGCGGGCTGTCGACCAGGACGGCAACATGCTGGACATCGTGGTGCAGAGCCACCCGGACAAGGCTGCGGCCAGGCGCTTCTTGCGCACGCTGCTGACGAAGACGGGCGGAGTGCCGCGGGTGATCGTCACGGACAAGCTCCGTTCCTACGGCGCGGCCCACCGCGAGGTCATGCCCTCCGTCGAGCACCGTTCCCACAAGGGCCTGAACAACCGGGCCGAGAACAGTCATCAGCCCACCCGGCAACGCGAACGGGCGATGAAGGGCTTCCGCAGCGTGGGCGCCGCGCAACGGTTCCTGTCCGCGTTCAGCGGCATCTCACCCCACTTCCGGCCCCGCCGCCACCTGATGACCGGCACCCGACACCGCGCCGAAATGACCGTCCGCTTCACCATCTGGGAGCAGACCACCGGCGTCACCGACCGGCCTGCCGCGGCCTGAGCCCAGGGCCGGCACCCGGCCCCACCACACCTCGACACACCCTCAAACGCCCACACACCCAACAACGTGACAACGCCACAGGTGTGCTTCGGTACGCAGTTGACCCGGGCCGAGTCACTCAAGAAGGTCGCCGCGAAGATGTCCGCCGCGGTGGCAGATGCTTCCTGGTGCAACACGGAGTTCCCCAGCAGCCTGGCTACCCGCCAGACCGAGTGTGACGTGCGGTCCGTTCCCGTCACATCCGCACCGAACGGGGTACCGGACGCCATCGCCTACTTCATGTTCCTGCGCCTGATCGAACTCGACGGAGAGAACAGCTTCACCGAGCACCTGACCATCGAGCCCGCGCAGCAGATCCCCTTGGACTTCGCCGAGCTCGACATGAACCTTGGCGACCACCTGTGTCAGGGATCGTGCAAGCCGGTGCAGCCCGACGCCAGTGCGTGGAAGGCAAGAACTGGTGGGTGCCCGGCGAGATGCACGCGGCTTCGATCACGACGCCGTATCTGTGGGACGCGACGGTCGCCGGACAGAAGTACCTGTACAAGCCGGACGTGAAGATCGATGGGGCGATCATGCCGTCCGACGGGAATATCCGGCCTTCAACGCCAAGGCATACCCTCAGGCAGCTGCGCACGCGTGGGTGATCCAGACGTACACGCCCACCCACGCGGGTTCTCTCTCGGAGCGCAAGCCGCTGTACTACATGTGCGACGAGTCGCAGAACACCAGCAGTCGCGCCCGAATCTGCCCCACCGGATGGGCCAAGGACAACGGTGACGCCAGTGCCCTGGTCGACGTCTCCGACGAGTTGAACTGTGACGAGTTCTTCTCTGAACTACCGGAGGCAGCACGGCAGCTGCCGGTAAACCAGTGGTATTTTCGTGGACGGACCTCATAGCTTGTGCGTTCGTGACTGGTGATCCGAAGATGCGCCCAAATCGACACGACCTCGGACGAGTGTTCAACGAGGTGCCGGAGCTCTACGACCGGGTCCGGCCGGGATACCCCGACGAGTTGTTCGCGGACCTTGGCGCCGTCACCAGCATGGACGAACAGTCGTCGGTGCTGGAGGTGGGCTGCGGTACCGGTCAGGCGACGCGCTCGCTAGCAGCGCTCGGATGCTCAGTGACTGCCGTCGAGCCTGGGGCAGACATGGCCGCACTCGCTCGCCACCGGATCGCTTCCTTCCGCAACGTCGAAGTCGAGACGTCGACGTTTGAGGAGTGGGACAACCGCGGTCGACGCTTCGATGTCCTCGTGGCTGCGTCGTCGTGGCACTGGGTTGACCCGTCGATTGGCTGGCAGCGAGCGCACGACATGCTCCATCCCGGAGGCTGGATGGCGCTGCTCGGCCACGTCGTTGTCCGCCGGCCGGGAGAACCGGAGGTGTATGCCGAGACCGCCGATCTCCACGAGCGGTTCTGCCCAGGGAACCCTGATTGGGGTCATCCACCACTCGAAGAAGACGTGCGCGGCACCGACGAGGGTTGGGGCCTGGTCGACGATCCTGGAGAATTGTTTGGCCCAACGATCGTGGCTCAGCGAAGTTAGTGGGGTCGGGCTGGCACAGCACTCCACTTGGCCATTCGGAGACACGGCCGTCTCGGCCGGCCCCACGGCTGGGTCAGCCCGGCTTGACCGCCAGCGTCGCAAAATAGTTCGACATGTATTGAGCGGATGCGTTGGATTGGTGCGGCGCTTCCGCGAAGCCGGTGAGGACGAACCCCGCGGCGAGTTGCCCGCCGATCTGGTCGGTGAGGGTGTGGCTGTATTCAAGAGGGGCATCCGCGCCGAACTTCGTGGCGCGTTCCTCGGCGGAGTACTGCGTGACATCACTGTAGGGCAGCTTGTGCACGACGATCAGCTCGCCGCGCTCGTCGAGCGCCTCGTGGTCGAACAAGTACACATCAGGGTTGAGGAAGCCCACGAGCAGAGTTCCGCCCGGTCGCAGGACGCGGAAGCACTCACGCCACACCGGTGCCAAGTCTGGTACGAATAGGTTAGAGACCGGATGGAATACGACGTCGAATGTTGCGTCGCCGAAGGCGCTGAGGTCGCGCATGTCGCCTAGGACGGTGCGCAGCTCGAGTCCGTCGCGCGCCGCCACCATCTGGTCCTGGCCGAGCTGGCGGGGTGAGTTGTCGAATACGGTGACCCGCGCCCCTGCGGCGGCGAGGATCGGACCCTGCTGGCCACCGCCGGAGGCCAGGCACAACACGTCCTTGCCGGTCAGGTCCGTCGGCAGCCAGGAGCGGTCGACTGGCTCACGCCCGATGAGAACAATCGACCAGTCGCCCATGCGGGCGCGCTCGACATCCTCAGCACTCACCGGCCTCGACCACTCGTTGCCCTCTTGGACACACTTGTCCCAGGCTGCCCGATTGTGGGCAACTGGGTCGACAACAATGTCCTGCACGTTTAACTCCCTGCTACAGCCAAGCGGACACCTGCGGTACTGACAGTTCGGTGCCGCTAGCCAACACGATTGCAGGGTGCGGGCTCAACGAAATTAGCGGGCATCGAGGTGTCCACGGCGAGCGACGCCGGCACGCCAGCTCGTCGCAGCGCCAGCGGCGCTTGGCCCACACCAGCCGCGGTCGGCGGCCACCGACCGACAGGTCACGCGGCCGGGTCACCCGCCGGCCCTTCGACCGCCGCGCCCGGCTGCCGCAGTCCGGGCAGTGGCGTTGCCCTTGCCGAATACCTCATCCGTGCAGGTGAGATGGGGTATTCGGTGTCGGCCGTGGTTGCTCACATCGGTGCTGTCGCGTGGTGCCGGGTAGGTGCGGCATGATGATCGGTCGTGCTGTTGAGACTGGCGTACATGGGTGTGACGAACGCGTTCGCGTTGCTGCGGCTGCTGCCGATGAGCGACCGCGAGAAGACGTCCAGATTTTGGCCCTGCGCCATCAGATCACCGTCCTGGAACGACAACTGAACGGGCAGCGAGTACGGTTCCACGCCATCGACAGGGCGTTCCTGGCGTCGCTGCTCCAGGGCCTGCCGCGGGAAGCGCTGCGCCGGATACGGCTCCTGGTACGGCCCGACACGGTCCTGCGTTGGCACCGCGATCTGGTCGCCCGTCGGCACGCCGCCCGGTCCAAACCCAAGCGCGGAGGCCGGTTCCGCACCGTGCACTCGATCCGCGCCCTGGTAGTGCGCCTGGCCAGGGAGTAGCCGAACTGGGGCTACCGGCGCCTGCACGGTGAGCTGCTCGTGCTCGGGGTGCGGGTGGCCGCGTCCACGGTCTGGGAGATCCTGAAGGAGCCCGGCATCGATCCGGCGACCGAGCGGGCATCGAGCACCTGGGCAGCCTTCCTGCGCTCCCAGGCCGACGCGCTCCTGGCGTGCGACTTCTTCGAGACCGTCACCCTGTCCGGGGCTCGTATATACGTGTTCGCCGTGATCGAGCATGCGAACCGACGGATCCGGGTCCTGGGCGCGACCGCGCACCCGACCGCATCCTGGGTGGTGCAGGCCGCGAGAAATCTCGCCATGGACCTTGAGGACTCCGGCTGCCGGGCACGCTACTTGATCAGGGACCGGGACGGGAAGTTCCCGCGGCTGTTCGACGACGTGCTCAAGGACGCGGGTATGGAGGTGGTGCTCAGCGGCGTCCGGATGCCGAGGATGAACTCGGTCATGGAGCGGTGGGTGCAGACCTGCAGGCGAGAGCTACTGGACCGCACGCTGATTTGGGACCAGCGTCACCTCCTGCACGCCCTGCGCGAGTTCGAGACGTTCTACAACGGACACCGGCCGCACCAGGGAATCGCCAACGCTCGTCCGCTCCACCCGCTGCCCGCTCCGATCGAGGATCCGGACCGGATCGACCATCTGGACATACGACGACGAGCACGACTCGGCGGCATCCTCCAGGAGTACCAACATGCCGCCTGACCAGCATGGATGAGGTATTCGGCAAGGACAGCGTTCCGGCCGTGGAGGGTTCCGGGTCGATGGTGGTGAAGCGGCGGTTGGCAGGGCATGGGTGTGGTCGCGTGGCTTCATCCGGCCGCCTATGTATGGGTTTCACGGTGCGGGGGCCTGCCGGTGCGGGACCACGTGCCACCAACCATGGCCGGCTCCGCAGAAACCCGCCAGGCCTGACCGCAGGCGCGCGGAAGGGGAGAACACTACCCGCCCGATCCGCCCCGAATGCCGAAGTTCAACGCTGCGTAGTCAGCACCAAGTCAGCACGGGACAGGTGATCAAAGGTGCTGACATGCGGTTTCAGGTCAGCACCAAACCAGCACGGGAGTCAGCACCAGGGCAATAAACCATGCCTAATAGCGCAATCCTGACAGGCGCCTGCCGGCCTTCAATACGGTCCTCGAAGCAGTCTCGACGTGCCTGTCATAGTGGCCCCGCGCACACCCGGCCTGAGAACTATGGCGTCCCGCCACATGTGCCTCTGACCTGCCCCTTCCTACGGTGTGGCGACACGAAACCGTCCCCGCCAACCGTCCGGAAGTGGTGTCCATGGCTGCCTCGGCGTCCGCCCCGCCAACCACCCGCTCGCTCAAGCGCATCGTCGCCGCAAGTCTCATCGGGACCACCATCGAGTGGTACGACTTCTTCCTGTACGGGTCAGCTGCCGCGCTGGTCTTCAACAAGCTGTTCTTCCCCGAGTCCGACCCGCTCGTCGGCACGCTTCTCTCCTTCCTCACCTACGCGGTCGGCTTCGCCGCCCGGCCGCTCGGCGCCCTGGTTTTCGGGCACTACGGCGACCGGCTCGGCCGCAAGAAGCTGCTGGTGCTCAGTCTGTTGATGATGGGCGGAGCGACATTCGCCATCGGGCTTTTGCCCACGCATGCCACGGTCGGGGCCGCCGCTCCCGTACTGCTCACGGTCCTGCGTCTGGTGCAGGGCTTCGCTCTCGGTGGTGAGTGGGGCGGGGCCGTGCTGCTGGTGTCGGAGCACGGGGACGCCAAGCGGCGCGGGTTCTGGGCCTCCTGGCCGCAGACAGGTGCACCGGCCGGACAGTTGCTCGCCACCGGGGTGCTCTCCGCGCTGACCGCGCTGATGTCGGACTCGGCCTTCGGGGCATGGGGCTGGCGCATCCCCTTCCTGCTCTCCGGAGTCCTGGTGCTCCTCGGCCTGTGGATTCGTCTCTCCGTCGATGAATCACCGGTGTTCAAGGCCGCGCTGGCGCAGGCCGAGGAGCGCAGGTCGGCTGCCGGAGCGGCCGAGAAGATGCCGCTCGTCGCCGTGCTGCGGCACCACTGGCGCGATGTGCTGATCGCCATGGGGGCCCGGATGGCGGAGAACATCAGTTACTACGTCATCACGGCGTTCATCCTCGTCTACGCGACGACGGCGGCGGATCTGGGCAAGCAGACGGCGCTCAACGCGGTACTCATCGCCTCGGCCGTCCACTTCGCGGTCATTCCGATGTGGGGCGCGCTGTCGGACCGGTTCGGGCGCAAGCCCGTCTATCTCGTCGGTGCGATCGGCGTGGGGCTGTGGATGTTCCCGTTCTTCGCTCTGATCGACACCCGGAGCTTCGGGAACCTGCTGCTCGCCGTCACCGTCGGGCTCATCTTCCACGGCGCCATGTACGCACCTCAGGCGGCCTTCTTCTCGGAGATGTTCGCGACCCGGATGCGATACTCGGGAGCGTCGATCGGGGCACAGTTCTCGTCGGTGGCAGCCGGTGCTCCGGCGCCGCTCATCGCCACCGCGCTGCTCGCGGACTTCCACAGCTCGACGCCCATCTCGCTGTATGTCATCGCCGCAGCGCTCATCACCGTGCTGGCGATCGCCTGCGCCAAGGAGACCAGGCACCGGGATCTCGCGGACGTCGAGGGCGCTGCTGCGAAGTCGGACGCACCCGCGGCGCTGTCGGCCGACGCCCCAACCGTCTGAGCCGTGCTCGCCGGGCGGGCCGGAGAACCGGGCCCGCCCGGCGAGCGCCGGATGTCACTGCTGGGCAGTGGGTTCGAACCAAGTGGGTTCATCGGTCAGGGACTTCTTGATCCTGAAGAGGCAGAACTCGTTCAACGGCGGCAGCGCGTCCACCGGGAACCAGCCCACCTCCAGCGACTCGTCGTCGTTGACGCGTGCCTCGCCACCGGTCGCCCGGCAGCGGAAGGTGACGTCCAGGTACTGGCAGCGGTCGCCGTTGGCGTACTGAACCGGCGCCAGGGCCTGGGTGAGCACCACCCGCTCCGCCACACAGCGCACAGCGGTCTCTTCGTACACCTCGCGCTCCGCCGTCGCAGCCGGCTGCTCACCCGGCTCGCAGATGCCGCCGATGACCGACCACTTGCCGGTGTCGGAACGTCGTCCGAGGAGCACTCTGCCCTCGTCGTCGAAGACCACGGCGGTGACGCCCGGCAACAGGAGCAACTGCTGGCCCGCAGTGGCGCGGATCTCGCGGATGAAATCAGGAGTAGCCATGGGCCCGACCCTACGTGGCGCGCGAGTGGATCAGCGGCTCCGCCGGAGCCGTACCGAACGGACGGTGACCCAGCCGAGCCCCGCCACGGCGATCAGTGCGAGGACTCCTTCGGGGAGCGTGCCCATCCGGGTCGCGGGCGTCAGTGAGGACCTCAGCGGCACCTTGTCCACGAGCGCGTCCGGGGTGAACAGCTTCGTCTTCCGGACGACCGTCCCGTCCGGACGGATGACCGCGCTGACCCCGCTGGTGACGGGGACGACGACGGACCTGCTGTGCTCGACCGCCCGCACCCGGGACATGGCCAGCTGCTGATAGGTCATCTCACTGCGCCCGAAGGTGGCGTTGTTGCTGGGTACGGCGATCAGTTGGCTGCCGTGCTCGACCGTGTCCCGTACGGCGTCGTCGAACGCAGCCTCGTAACAGGTCACAAGCCCCACGTTCGTACCCGCCAGATCGAAGACGCCAACCTTCTTTCCGGGGCCGAAGTCCCGCCTCACACGGTCCACATCGGAGCTGAAGAGGCGAACGAAGGAGCGCATCGGGATGTACTCGCCGAACGGCTGGATGTGGCGCTTGTCGTAGGTGCTGACAGGCCCCTTCTTCGGATCCCACTGGATGAGGGTGTTGCGCAGCTTGCCGGTGTCGGGCTCGACCACCGCCCCGATCACGGTGGGGACGCCGATCGCCTTCACCGCGTCGTCGATCACGATCCGGGCGTCGGCGTTCCGGTAGGGGTCGAGGTCGGAGGAGTTCTCCGGCCACAGGACGAAATCGGGCTGGGGAACCTTGCCCGACTTCACCTCCTGGGCGAGCTGTTCCGTGCGGCGCACATGGTTGTCGAGAACGGCGCGGCGCTGGGCGTTGAAGTCGAGTCCGAGCTGCGGCACGTTGCCCTGGATCGCTGCGACGGTCGCGGTGCCGTCCTCGGCGGAGTCGTCGACGAGCGGCAGAGCGGCGACCGCGGCGGCGACGGGTACGAGAACGGTGGCGGCTGCCGCGGCGACCGCGGCCCGGGGCACCTCGCCCGTAATGCGGTAGGTACGGAACCGGCGTACCGCTTCACAGAGCCCGAAGCCGCACAGGACCACCGCGAAGGAGAGCAGCGGTGTGCCGCCCACGGCCGCGAGCGGCAGGAACACGCTGTCCGCCTGCCCGAAGGCGATCTTCCCCCAGGGAAAGCCGCCGAACGGCACCCTGGCCCGGATCCCCTCGTCGAGGATCCAGACAGCGGCGGCCCACACCGGCCAGCAGGCGAGGCGGGAGACGGCGGCGATCCCGATGCAGCCGACCGCGATGAACAGTGCCTCGGCCGCTGCGAGTGCCAGCCACGGCACCGGACCGACTTCTTCGCCCGTCCAGTGCAGCAGCGGCAGCATGAAGCCCAGTCCGGCGAGGAGGCCGAGGCCGAACGCGGCGCGAAGTCTGCGTTTGTGCAGCACCCAGCCGAGCAGGGCGAAACCGGGCAGAACCAGCCACCACAGGGGCCGGGGCGGGAAGCTCAGGTACAGCAGCACTCCCGCGATCACGGCGGCGGCGGGCCGGACGAGCCGCTGCACCGGCCGTCTCCCCCCTGGCACAGGGGCGGCTGCGGGCTGTTGCGGGTCGTCGACTGAGGTGATGGTGGCGCTCACCCGGCGGAGTCTACGGTGGTCGGCCGGGTGCCGGGCAGTCCCGATCGCGTGACGGAACCCTTCGCGCCGGATCGTTTCGCCACTTTCCCGCACAGATCCGGGCCGCTGCCGTTACCGTGTCCGCCAGTCCCCCACCGATCGGCCGGATCCGGCCGATCGCGAACGGGACGGGCACAGGCCGGGGGGCGAACGTGACGGCTGCACCAGCGGGGCCGGGCGCGGGAACGCGGTGCGGATCGAGCGCGTGGTCCGGACGGGGCAGATGGCGCGGCCTACGGTCCGTACGCAGCCCGCCGCACATGGCGAGCGGACCGTACCACCCCGCTCTGGGCCGGTCCCGGCTCCCGAAGCTCAGCCCATCGGACCGCGGGCCATGTCGTGGATCACGCCCCGGCCGGTGCGCCGGTCGCCGACAGGTGCAGGCGCTCGCGGATGAACCGTACGCCCGCTTCCGCGTCGTCGACCGTGATGGTGAATGTCCTGCCGTCACCGAGGCGGAGCACCAGGCCCTCGCCCCTGCGGACCACCACGGCCGTGCCCTGCTCGGGGCGCCAGCGGTAGCCCCAGCCGCCCCACTGGCGCGGGGTGACCCGGGGTTCGAACTCCGCGCCCACCACATGGGTGAGCAGAATCCGGCGGCGCGGCAGGCCCATGTGGCCGCAGCGCACTTCAAGAGCGTCCCCGTCGACCCTGACGGCCACGTTCACAAAGGCGAGGGTGCCGAACAGCATGAGCAGACCGGCGGCGACGCAGCCGATCACGGACATCAGCAGCGGGGCGATTCCGGAGGCCCAGTCGGAGGTGAGGGCCAGCTGGATGCCGAGCGCCAGACAGGCCGCGCCTGCGGCGGCGAGTACCCACTGGGCCCGGTTGGTGGCCCGGCCGATCCAGACGTCGGAGCGGGGGTCGGCTCCGGTGTCCCTCGGTTTTCGGGGGTGGTCCCTCATGTCAAGCAGCGTACTTAGGATTCCGCACGCGGGGGATGGGTCCAATGACCTCCGCCGGGTCAGCGGGCGGGGCTGACGGCCCCCAGCAGCTGCCCCTCGGCGTAGGCCAGAGCGGGTTCCGGCAGCTCGGCGGTGCGCCCGCTGAGAAGCACGGTGAGACCGGCGGCCGGTTCGGCCGACGGAGCGGGTGCGACCCCGATTCGACGCAGTGCTTGGGCGGCAACGGCACCGGCGGAGCCGTGCAGCGCGACCGGAGGCAGACCGGGCTGCCGAACGGCGGCGCGGATGCGTTCGGCGACCAGTTCGTAATGGGTGCAGCCCAGGACCACGGCCCGCACATCGCGCGGAGTGAGTGCGGCGGCTGCGGCGATGGCCCGGTCGATCGCCGGTTCGTCCGCGTGCTCCACGGCGTCGGCGAGACCTGGGCACGGGACCTCGGTGACGGTGACGGAGCCGGCGAATTCCCGGATGAGCCCGCGTTGGTACGGGCTGCCCGTGGTGGCGGGCGTGGCCCAGATCGCGATGGGGCCGCCGCCGGTGACGGACGGCTTGATGGCGGGAACGGTGCCGATGACCGGCAGTGCGGGTTCCAGTTCGGAGCGGAGCGTCGGCAGGGCGTGTACGGAGGCCGTGTTGCAGGCGACGATCAGTGCGTCGGGACGCTGGGCGGCGGCCGCGCGGGCCACGTCCAGCGCGAGGGCGGTCAGGTCCTCGGGGGTACGCGGCCCCCAGGGCATGCTGCCGGGGTCCGAGGAGAGCACCAGATCGGCGTCGGGCCTCAGCCGGCGTACCGCGGCGGCGGCCGCGAGCAGGCCGATTCCGGAGTCCATGAGCGCGATCTTCACCCGGCCACCTTAGTCGACCGCCCTTGCGGTTCCGTCACAGTGGGGCAGACTGCGGCAAATGAGTGCCATTGCCTGGATCGCTGTGGGTTCACTGGCCGCATGGATGTGGCTGCTGCTGGGACAAGGGTTCTTCTGGCGGACCGACCAGCGGCTGCCGCGCCGGGAGGCCCCGGAGAGCTGGCCCTCCGTCGCGATCGTCGTGCCCGCACGTGACGAGGCAGACATGCTTCCGGTGAGTCTGCCGTCGCTGATGGCGCAGGACTATCCGGGGATCGCGGAGATCTTCCTCGTCGACGACTGCAGCAAGGACGGCACCGGGGACGTCGCCCGTGCACTGTCGGTACGGTACGGCGGCCTGCCGGTGACGGTGGTGTCGCCCGGTGAGCCGGAGCCTGGCTGGACGGGCAAACTCTGGGCCGTACGGCACGGGATCTCGCTGGCCCGGGCCCGGGAGCCGGAGTATCTGCTGCTGACGGACGCCGACATCGCGCATGAGCCGGACAGCCTGCGGGGACTGGTCGCCGCTGCTGTGTCGGGCGGGTTCGATCTGGTCTCGCAGATGGCCCGGCTGCGGGTGTCGAGTGTCTGGGAACGGCTGGTCGTACCGGCCTTCGTGTACTTCTTCTCGCAGCTCTATCCGTTCCGGTGGGTGAACCGGGCGGGGGCGCGGACAGCTGCGGCGGCAGGTGGATGTGTGCTGCTGCGGACCGGGGCGGCGGACCGGGCGCGGGTGCCGGAGTCGATCCGGCAGGCGGTGATCGACGATGTGTCGCTGGCGCGGGCGGTGCGGCGCAGCGGCGGGCGGATCTGGCTGGGGCTCGCGGAGCGGGTGGACAGCGTGCGGCCGTATCCGCGGCTGGCGGATCTGTGGCGGATGGTGTCGCGCAGCGCGTACGCCCAGTTGCGGCACAGTCCGTCGCTGCTCCTCGGGACGGTACTGGGGCTCGCGCTGGTCTATCTCGCGCCGCCGGTCACGCTCGTCGCAGGGCTGCTGGGCGGTGCTCCGGTGGCGTCGTGGGCGGGCGGACTGGCGTGGGCGGTGATGGCTGGGACGTACATGCCGATGCTGGGCTATTACCGGCAGTCGCTGTGGCTGGCGCCGCTGCTGCCGTTCACCGCTTTGCTGTACCTGCTGATGACGGTCGATTCGGCGGTTCAGCACTACCGGGGGCGGGGCGCGGCCTGGAAGGGGCGTACGTACGCCCGTCCCGAGGCCGCGCCGGATCGTTGAGCGGAGCCCGCCGTGGGCCGATGGCCGCAGTTCCGGCCGGACCCCCGGGGGGTCATTTACGGCCGGGTGTCCAGTTCATGCCCCACCCGTAGGCGTAGTCGATGGTGCGCTGCGGGCTGACTCCGCGCTCGGGTACGAGATAGCGGGCCTCGCGTTGCACCGTGAGGTCTCCCCCGTTGTTAGTGAGGAGCGCGAGCGCGCAGACGGTGGACGGCACGGTGCATTCGTCGAGCGAGAAGTCGATCGAAGCGCCGTGCTGGGGTTGGAGGGTGACGGTCGCATGGAGATCGGCGAAACTCCGGGCGCCTTCATAGATGGTGACGAAGATCAGGACGCGGCGGAGTTTGTCTTTCTGGTCGAGGTTGACGGTGAGGTTCTCGCCGGTGGAGACGGCGCCGGTGCGATCGTCTCCGTCGAGATGGATATAAGGGGGTTGGCGGAGTGCGCCGAACGCGTTTCCCAGCGCTTGCACGACTCCCTTGCGGCCGTCGGTGAGTTCGTAGAGGGCGCAGAGATCGAGATCGAGGTCCGCATGGTTGGCGACCGCTCTGCCGAGTTTGCTTCCCCAGCCCTTGAACTGTTTGCGCACTTCCCAGTTGAGATTGACGCGGAGGGCTCCCGAAGTGCCGCCCTGTTTGGCCAGGGAGACCGATGGCGCGTCCTTGGTCAGTGTCACCTTGGACAGACGGACGGGCTGGGTGGCAGGAGGTACGGGCGGTGCCGGCGGCGCTACGTGGGGTACCGGCGGTGCGGGCGGAAGTTGGTCAACCCGCGATCCCCCCTGGGGCCGATGAGGCGATTGGGGTTGTTGATACGGCTGGGGCCGCTGCGGTTCATCGACGGAAATACCGAAGTCCGTGGCGAGACCTTCGAGGCCGGTGCTGTATCCCTGGCCGACGGCGCGGAATTTCCAGGTACCCTGGCGCCGGTAGAGTTCCCCGAGAATGAATGCGGTCTCGACCGTCGCATCCGCACTGTCGAAGCGTGCGATCTCCGAGCCGTCCGTCGCGTCCGTGATCCGTACGTACAGCCCTGTCACCTGCCCGAAGGTGCCGCCGTCCGCGGAGGCTGCCAGGACCACGCGCTCGATGGCCGGCTCGATGCGCGCCAGGTCGATCGCGAGGCTCTCCGTAAGCCCGCCACCGGCGGTCCGCTTGCCCTCGTGGCGTACCGCGCCGGATGCGTGGGAGGGCTGGTTGTAAAAGATGAAGTCGGCGTCGTTGCGCACCTTTCCCGAGACGAGAAGGAGCGCCGAGCCATCCACGTCCGGTGCCCCCGGAGAGGTGCGCCACCCCAATTCGACCCGCACGGCGTGAGCCGCCACCGGAACATTGGCTCCTTTTAGCATGGTCATGCCCGCCCCCATCGCGAGTCCTGCTGCCCGAAGATTTTTCTCCGCCAACCTAATACCCAGCCCCTCACAAGGCCCACAGCGGTGCAGCCACCGCCCGGCGATCCGCAGGCACCCCCGGGAACTCGGCGTATACACGATCCCAACGCCTCTGGGCGCCCTTTTTTCCCAAGTTCGCTCGCATTGGGGATCGAAGTTCACTCACAACACGTAAAACAACCCTCTTACCCGACTCCCCAACCAGCACATCGTGGGCTTAACTTAGGTGTCATGACGTCCCCCCGCTCCACCTACGGCGGCGGCTACTACGCCGCACCGTCGTTCCCCGAGACTCCGATCTACGACTCCCTGGTCGCGGAGCGGGGCACCCCTCAGATCGCTCCGATCCGAGTGCCTGCCGCCTATGACACCGGCAACAGCCATCTGCCGGCTCTCCCGGCGGCGCTGCCGGCTCTCCCCGCGGCGCCTTCCCAGCCCAATCCGTCGTACGGCTACCAGCAGCCGGCCCAGCAGGGTTACGCGCCGATGCAGCCCGCACAACTGCAGCACGCCCCCGCGCCGTACATCCCGCAGCAGCCGACCGCGTCCCGTGGCGGGTACCAGGCGCCCTATCCGCAGCAGCAGCGCCCGGCACCCGGCACCGGTTACGAGGCGATGCGTCCGGCGTCACCGCGCCCCGCCCCGGCGCCCTCGCCCTCGCCCTCGCCCTACGAGGACCCGAACAACCGCCCGTACCAGGGCCGGGGGTACTGAGCCGGGCACCGCACACGGTCGCACGCGGTCGCCGTCGAGCCATGGGGACTCGACGGCGACCGCGGTGTTCCCGCACCGACAGCACAGCTCCTCGGCCGCACGCGCGCCCCGGACGGGCCGTCAGCCCTGGCCGGTGGGGCAGGGGAACTCACGGGGGCTGTCCGTGCGTTGGCGGGGGTGAGGTTGCTCTCTCTTCGCTGCTCCAGCGAGCGAGGCGTGCCGTATCGGGTTAAGACGGATACGGAAGGGGGTGCAGGACTGTGCGAGCGGTTACGGGAGTGTGGCGTTGGCGACGCAATCCCCTGCGCCGCGCCACTGACCGGCGCGAGGCATGGGTGGCTCTTGTCGCGCTGCTTCTCATGGTGCTGGCGGCGCCGGCAGTGGGCTGGGTGTGCGGTTCGCTCACGGACGACACCCTGCAGAAATCGGTGCGGGCCCAGCAGGCCCAGCGTCATGTCACGACCGCGGTCGTGGTGCGCCGGGCACCGGGAGCACCACATCTCGTCGCCGATCCCGAAGTGTCCTCGGAGCGCACCACGCAGACCTCGGTGACAGCGCGCTGGAAGGCTCCGGACGGCACGAACCGCCGCGGCACGGTGACCACCTCCTCCCGCAAGACGGATCCCGGGGCTGAGGTGGAGATCTGGACAGACCTCGACGGCCGCCCCGCGCTGCGGCCCATGGACGCTCCGACGGCTCATACACATGCGGCGCTGGCCGGGCTCGGGGCGATGCTGCTCGCCGTCGGACTGGTCGAGGGCGGCCGACGCCTGATCGTCTGGCGCATGATGCGGGGGCGGTACACCCGGATCGACCGAGCCTGGGCGAAGGCCGGTCCGGACTGGGGCAGGACCGGGGCCGACAGCTGATCAGCTGCCGATCGGTCAACTCCCGCCCGCCGCGCGCGCTACGGTGGACCGGCCCGCCCGCTTCCTCGGTGGGCGGACCCGGGGTTCGTCGCTGCCGGAAGGCCGGTGACACGGGCATCACACACGCACGAGGTGGGGGCACAACAGCGCCATGGCACAGGGTACGGTCCAGGTGACGCACACCGGCACATCGCGGTGGCGGCGCCGCACAGGCGAATACGCCTCCCTCACCGCAGCCCTGGAGGCCGCGGCGGACGGTGATGTCCTCACCGTCGCGCCGGGCACCTACCGGGAGAATCTGGTCCTGAACCGAGCGGTGACGCTGCGCGGCCCCGAGGGCTCGGTCGGTTCCGTACGGATAGCGCCGGTCGACGGCGTACCGCTGACCGTCCGTGCCTCCGCCGTCCTCTCGGACCTGCATGTGGAGGGTCAGGACTCGACGGCTCCGGCGCTGCTCGTCGAGGACGGCGCACCGGAGCTCGCGGATCTGCGGATCGTCACGCGTTCGGCCGCCGGGATCGAGGTGCGCGGTGCGTCCCGGCCGACCGTACGCCGCTGCACGGTCGACAACCCGGCCGGGGTCGGCATCGCCGTACTCGACGGTGCGGGCGGGGTGTTCGAGCAGTGCGAGGTCGTCTCGGCCGGACAGTCCGGTGTCTCGGTGCGTGACGGTGCGCATCCGCGGCTGGAACGCTGCCGGATCCACCATGCGTCGGGCGCGGGGCTGAGCATCACCGGCGAGGGCAGCGGCCTGGAGGCCGTCGGCTGCGAGGTGTACGAGATCAAGGGCAGCGGAATACAGGTGACCGCTCGCGCGGCTGCCCATCTCACCGACTGTACGGTGCACCGCACTTCGGCGGACGGGGTCACGCTCGACACCGACGCCGTACTGACGCTCGCCGACTGCGACATCCACGACATCCCGGAGAACGCGGTGGATCTGCGTTCCCGTTCGGTTCTCACCCTGACCCGCTCCACGGTGCGCCGGTTCGGCCGCAACGGCCTGTCGGTCTGGGATCCCGGCACCCGCGTCGACGCCAACCAGTGTGAAATACATGACAGTACGGGCGATTACCCGGCAGTCTGGGTGAGTGACGGGGCGACCGTGATATTGGACTCCTGCCGGGTCCATGACGTGCCGGACGCCATCTTCGTGCTCGACCGGGGATCGCGTGCCGATGTGGTCGACAGCGACCTGTCCCAGGTCCGCAATACCGCGGTGTCGGTGAGTGACGGGGCGACCGCCCAGCTCGACGACTGCCGCATCCGTGAGGCGTCCACCGGCGCCTGGTTCCGCGACCACGGCAGCGGTGGCACGCTGAACAACTGCACCATCGACTCCGCGCAGACCGGAGTGATCGTCACCAAGGGCGCCGACCCGACCATTGAGCGCTGCACGGTCACCTCCCCCGCCGAGGCCGGTTTCTACGTCTCCGCCCAGGGCCGCGGCACCTTCCACAGCTGCCGGGTCACCGGAAGCGAGGGCTATGGCTTCCATGTGATGGACGGCTGCCGTACGGCTCTGACCCGTTGCCGTACCGAGCGGTGCGCCCGCGGTGGATACGAGTTCGCCGAAGGCGGCGACGGTCAGGGGGCGGGGCCCGTCGTGGAGGACTGCACGAGCGACGAGAGCGCGCTGCGCTCCCCCGCGCCCCCGGCCCCGACCGTGCTGACGGCGACCCAGTCGGCCCCCGGGCCGCTCGGCGCGGTCCCCGGGCAGCGTGCCGTGGAGCCCGCCCCGGCCGAGGTACCCGCCGCCGAGCCGGTACGCGCGTCGGAGGCCGTCCTCGGGGAACTGGACGCGCTGGTGGGCCTGGACAGCGTCAAGCGGGAGGTGCGCGCCCTCACCGACATGATCGAGGTCGGCCGCAGGCGTCAGGAGGCCGGGCTCAAGGCCGCGTCGGTCCGGCGCCATCTCGTCTTCACCGGCTCCCCCGGCACCGGCAAGACCACCGTGGCCCGGCTGTACGGCGAGATCCTCGCCTCGCTCGGGGTGCTGGACCGCGGCCATCTGATCGAGGTGTCCCGCGTCGATCTGGTCGGCGAGCACATCGGCTCCACCGCCATCCGCACCCAGGAGGCCTTCGACCGGGCGCGCGGCGGGGTGCTGTTCGTCGACGAGGCCTACGCGCTGTCACCCGAGGACTCCGGCCGGGACTTCGGCCGGGAGGCGATAGACACCCTCGTGAAGCTGATGGAGGACCACCGGGACGCGGTGGTCGTCATCGTCGCCGGGTACACCCATGAGATGGAACGGTTCCTCACCGTCAACCCCGGTGTGGCGTCGCGTTTTTCACGGACCATCACCTTCAGCGACTACGAGCCCGCCGAACTGCTGCGGATTGTCGAGCAGCAGGCCGACGAGCACGAGTACAGCCTGGCCCCCGGGGCCGGGGAAGCGCTGCTGAAGTACTTCACGGAGCTTCCCAAGGGCCCGGCTTTCGGCAATGGGCGGACGGCTCGGCAGACCTTCGAGTCAATGGTGGAGCGGCATGCGGGCCGGGTCGCCCAGCTCGCCGAGCCGAGCACGGACGACCTCACGCTGCTCTACCCGGAGGATCTGCCGGATCTCCCCTGAGCCCGCGGGGGCTCCTGGCCCCCCTCCCCGTCGGCCTGGCGCGGCAGGACCGGTGCCAGCCGGTCCAGCAGTGCGGCCCGCTCCCGGGCGAAGACCGGGTCGGCCTGGTAGTCCGAGTGCCCCAGAACGGGTTCGGGCAGCGGATGTTCGGGGGTGCGCCCGTAGATCAGGGGGTCCTTCAGCGGCCCCCGGTCCACCTCGGGCCCCGGCCCCTCGTCGAGCCGGACCCGGCCGCCGATCGGGTCGGTGGCCCGCCACAGATTGCGCCAGCAGTGCACGGACCGGTGCAGTCCCTGCAGCGGTGCGGGGCCGAAGTAGGCCGGGAACCAGCGCGCGTACAGTCGCTCGATCGGCGAGCCGTAGGTGAGCAGGGCGACCCGGTTCCGGGTCTCGGCAGGCAGCTGCCATACCGCGGACGCCGCGAGGACGCTGCCCTGCGAGTGGCCGGAGATGACGAGCCTGCCACGGGTTTGCGCGGTCCAGCCGGACATCCGTGACGCCAGATCGGGGACGGCGCGCTCGGCGTAGCAGGGCGGTGCGAAGGGGTGGGCGGCGCGCGGCCAGAACGTACCGACGTCCCAGAGGATGCCGATGGTGCGCCGGGCGGAGGCGTCCCGGTAGGCGCGCCGTCCCCAGGTGACGAAGAGTACGAAGCCGAATCCGATCAACCAGGATCCTGTCGACTGGGCCGCTTCGGCCGCGGACTCGACGAAGGCGCCGCTCCCCTCCATCGCTAGCCCGGGCACCTCACCGCTCGCCCGGGCGCCGCCGACCGCCGCCGCGCCGAGCAGCAGCGTGGCGCCGGCGACCGGACCGAGGATCCAGGGCGCGGAGTCGGTGAGAGCTGCCGTGGCCCGGATCCGGGCGATCTGCCGGGTCCGGGCGGGGTCCGGCCGCTCCTCCCCGTACTCCCGGTCGACCTCGGACTGCAGGGCGCGGGCGGCGAGCCAGGTGCGTACGAGCAGCACGATGGCGGGGACCGCCAGCAGCACCAGGAGCACCGGGATGGCCGAGGCTTGCCAGCTGAGGAGCACCGGCGGTCCTTCGATGGCGGCGTTCCTGCCCATGCCCGGGGTGCCGGAGCCATCGAGCCAGTCGGCGACGCGCTGAGCGACCCCGCCGGTCATGACACCGCCGAGTGCGCACGCGAGCATGGCGACGGCCGGTCCACCGAGTCCGTACATGACGGTGCGGGGTTCGGGGGTCCGGCGGTACAGGCCCAGGGACACCACGGCGAGTACGACGACGAGCGCCCCCTGGCCGAGCGTGACGACGCTGAAGGTGACGTCGCCGGGCAGGGCGCCCGCCGAGACCCAGGCGGGGCGCGACCAGGCCGCGTACACCGCGGCGAGGACGAGCAGGGCCAGGGCGGCGCCGGGCAGATAGGTGATGAGGACGTGGTCGAGCCGCTGGTCGAGACGCCGCTCACTGCGGCCGCGGCGGCAGACGACCCAGAGCACGACGAGCGCGACCAGGACGAGCGCCGCCTCGATCAGCCGGCCGAGGAACTCGGGCACGGGGCCGGTGACGGCGCGGTCGTGGCGGGCCGCGGCGCCCGCGAGCGACGCGGCGACAGTGAGGAATCCGGCGGCGGTGTGGGCGGCGCGCAGCCGGGCGACCAGCCGGCGGCCGTACCAGAATCCGGGCCGGCCGAGGGCCGGTCGGCCACCGGTCGCGGTGCCGGAAGTCTTCGGGTCGTGCACGGTTCCGGGGTCGGCGTCGTCCGGTTCTGATCCGGTGAGCGGGCGCTGTGATTCGTACGCGCTCCATGTCCGGTTGGACAGGAACCAGAGCAGCCCCACCAGGGCGGTGGGCACCAGAGAGGCGAGGGCGAGCCTTCGGCCTGGCTGGGACCACCAGCCGCCTTGTGCCGTCGACAGGAAGCCGAGCCAGGACCTCCGGTTCGAGCAGTCCGGCACGCCCGCGCACTGCCAGGCCGTCAGGTCGAGAGCGACCTCGCAGGCCGCCGCGGTCAGCAGAACGGTGAGGCTGAGCGCGACGAGCCGGACGAGGACGCCGTACAGGCGCACCGCGCGGGTACGGCGCCGGGCGGTCGGGCGCATCCAGTGGGCGAGGTTGACCACCATGAAGGGGAGCAGCAGCAGCCACAGGGCACGGGAGCCGTTGCCGGAAGTGAGATTGGACCAGCAGTAGGCCTCGGCGATGGGCCGGTCTCGGTACCGCTCCGGGTGCTGTTCGGCGTCGATGTCCTCGGCACGCCGGTAGATGGCGGCTGTCGCGTCACCGGTGACCCGGACCGGACGCGGATCGTCGAGCATCTCCTGCGGGGTGGCTCCGCCCACGCCATGGACCAGCAGTTCCAGCGCGGGCCCCGGACTCTGCGGGGCCTGGGTGACAGGTGGCACTGGAGTAACTCGCTCTCTCGATCGTGGTGAGGTGCTGATGCACGGTCACCAGAATCATGGAAGAGGACCGGTGTACGCATCGCTCTCACGGAATCTCCCCAGTGGACCGGCCGACGACACCGCGTGGCAGGATGACCCCGTCCGAAGAGACTGTTGTACGGCCAGAGGGAAGGACCGGACCGGCGTTGAGCGAGAATCAGAACCTGCTCGCGGAGCAGCGGCGCGCCCTGATCCTCGACGAGGTACGCAGACGTGGCGGGGTCCGGGTCAATGAGCTGACCCGCAAGCTGAGCGTCTCCGACATGACCGTCCGCCGGGATCTGGACGCGCTGGCCCGCCAGGGTGTGATCGAGAAGGTGCACGGCGGGGCCGTTCCCGTGGTCGAGGCCAGTACGCACGAGCCCGGTTTCGAGGCCAAGTCGGCTCTGGAGCTGACCGCCAAGGAGGACATCGCGCGAGCGGCCGCTGCGATGGCGGTGCCCGGCAGCGCCATCGCGCTCTCCGGCGGTACGACGACGTATGCGCTCGCCCAACAGCTGCTGGACGTACCGGATCTGACGGTGGTGACCAACTCGGTGCGGGTGGCCGATGTGTTCCACTCCGCGCAGCGGTCGGGGGCTGCAGGCGGGGCGCGTACCGGGGCCGCCACGGTGGTGCTCACCGGTGGGGTACGGACCCCGTCCGACTCGCTGGTCGGCCCGGTCGCCGATCAGGCGATCGCCTCCCTCCACTTCGATGTGCTGTTCCTCGGGGTGCACGGGATTTCGGTGGAGGCCGGTCTTTCGACACCGAATCTGGCGGAGGCCGAGACCAACCGCCGTTTCGTTCACTCGGCGCGGCGTGTGGTGGTGGTCGCCGACCACACCAAGTGGGGAAAGGTGGGCCTGAGTTCGTTCGCGGCTCTGGAGCAGGTGGACACGTTCGTGACGGACGCGGGTCTGTCGGCCGCCGCCCGCGAGGAGATCGAGGAGCATCTTCCGGGCCTGCTGGTGGCAGGCCGCATCACGGAGGGCGACTCCTGAACCGTCGGGCGTGCACGGCTTCCGCCCAGCTCACACCGGGGCGGCCCACGTCCTGGGGCGTGTGTGGATGGCGCTGGGCCGGGCGTCGATCGATGTGTATCCGACGGATTCCGGATCCCATGTGGTGTGGGTGGAGGAGCTGAGTGTCCGGCGCGGGACCGGCGGCGGTGCGGTGAGCCGGGGTGGCCCGCGTGCTGCCGATCGGAGTCCTCCGCCGGGCCCCTTATGGCGATCCGGTGGAAGACTCGGGCAAGTGACCGAATCCTCCGGCGGTAAGCAGCTGCGTTGTCTGGTGACCGGTGCCTCCGGGTACATCGGCGGCAGACTGGTGCCCGCGCTCCTCGACGCCGGCCACCGGGTGCGCCCGTTGGCCAGGACCCCGCAGAAACTGCGTGACCACCCGTGGGCGGACCGGGTCGAGGTGGTCGAGGGTGATGTCTCCGACGCCGCTTCGGTGCGGGCGGCGATGCGGGACATGGATGTGGCGTACTACCTGGTGCACGCGCTCGGGTCCGGACCCGGATTCGAGGAGAAGGACCGCGAGGCGGCCCGGATCTTCGGTGAGCAGGCGCAGGCGGCGGGAGTCGGCCGCATCGTGTACCTCGGCGGGCTCACCCCGGCCGGGGTGAGCGAGCAGGAACTGTCACCACATCTGCGGTCGCGAGCCGAGGTGGGGCGCATTCTGCTGGATTCCGGGGTGCCGACGGCCGTGCTGCGGGCCGCGGTCGTCATCGGATCGGGCTCGGCCTCGTTCGAGATTCTGCGTCATCTCACCGAACGGCTGCCGGTGATGATCACCCCTGGCTGGGTGCGTACGTCGATCCAGCCGATCGCGGTACGGGACGTGGTGCGGTATCTCGTCGGCTGCGCCCGCCTGCCGGCCGAGGTGAACCGTACGTTCGACATCGGCGGCCCGGATGTCATGACGTACCGGGACATGATGCGGCGGTACGCCGAGGTCGCCGGACTGCCGCACCGGGTGATCCTCCCCGTACCGGTGCTCACCCCGGGACTCTCCAGCCTCTGGATCGGCCTGGTGACACCGGTGCCGCCCTCCATCGCCCGGCCGCTGGCGGAGTCGCTGCGGCACGAGGTGGTCTGTCACGAGCGCGACATCGCGCGGTACGTGCCCGATCCGCCGGGCGGCACCATCGGCTTCGAGCAGGCGCTGCGGCTGGCGCTCCAGCGGATCAAGGATGCCCGGGTCGATACCCGCTGGTCGTCCGCGGCGGTTCCCGGTGCTCCCAGCGACCCGTTGCCCACCGACCCCGACTGGTCCGGCGGCAGTCTCTACCGCGACGAACGGGAACTGGCGGTGCCGGTGGCGCCGGACGCGCTCTGGCAGGTGATCGAGAGCATCGGCGGCGAGAACGGCTGGTACTCCTTCCCGCTCGCCTGGGCCGTGAGGGGCTGGCTCGACCGGATCGTCGGCGGCGTCGGGCTGCGGCGCGGGCGGCGGGACGCGCGGCGGCTGCGGGTGGGCGACTCATTGGACTTCTGGCGTGTGGAGGAGATCGTTCAGGGTGAGCTGCTGCGGCTGCGCGCGGAGATGCGACTGCCCGGTCCGGCCTGGCTCGAACTGTCGGTGGGCCGGAACGAGCAGGGGCGGACGGTCTATCGACAGCGGGCGCTGTTCCATCCGCACGGACTGCTCGGCCACGCCTACTGGTGGAGCGTGTGGCCGTTCCACTCGGTGGTGTTCGGCGGTATGGCCCGCAACATCACCACAGCCGCACGAGCGGCACCGCAGCGCTCTTCCACATAACGTCCGTACACGCAAAGACATCTGACGGAGCACCAGCTATGGTGTGCGCTACCCCGCCCGCCGCCGACCGCACGGGAGGTGCGATCCATGTCACGCCGACTCCGTTCCGTGGACCTCGACTTCGTCGAGTCCGCTCCCCTGCGACTGGTCTTCGCCGCCGAGGTGTCAGCGCCTCCCGAGGTGGTCTACCGGGCGCTCGCCGATGATGTGGCGGGCTGGCCGAGCTGGTTCACCGCGGTGACCGCGGCCCGGCCCACCGAGGACGGCGCGGGTCGCGAGGTCCGGCTCAAGGGCGGCACGGTGTTTCGCGAGACGATCACCGCGGCGGTACCCGGCGAGCGGTACGCCTATCGGGTCGATGAGTCGAACGCCCTTGGTCTGCGGGCCCTGTTGGAGGATTGGCGGCTCACCCCGGCCGGGACCGGGACGCGGGTGCAGTGGACGTTCGCCGCGGACGGACCCGCACCCTTCCGGCTCGCCCTGCGGCTGGGCCGGTCGGGGCTGGGCCGGGCGTTCCGGGACGCGGTACGCAATCTCGACAAGCGGCTGACCGGGCCCGAGGCCTGAGAGCGGCCGCGGACCGCGTGCACCGCGCTCCCTCCGGGCTGGGGCGGAAAAGTTTGCCGGGAAGCTCGCGGCGTCCGGTGCGGTGCGTCGCAAGACGGAGGATCCCCCTCGCACTGGACGTACTCGGGGTGATGCGACAACGCAGCAAGGTGCCGTGCCGGGCGCCGCGAGCCGGTGAACCTTTCCGGTCACAGCACTAGCCGAGCCAGTTGCCGCCGGCCAGGAAGGAGTCGATGGTTTCCGTGTACGGGGCGATGTCCATGCCCTGTTCGGCGAGCCAACTGTCGGAGTAGTACTTGTCGAGGTAGCGGTCACCCGGGTCGCAGATCAGGGTGATGATGCTGCCGGTGCTGCCCTGCTCGACCATTTCAGCGACCAGTTTGAACGCGCTCCACAGCCCGGTGCCGGTGGAGCCGCCCGCCTTCCGGCCGATGGCCTTCTCCAGGGCGCGCACGGCCGCGACACTGGCCGCGTCCGGCACCTTCATCATCCGGTCGATGGCCCCGGGCACAAAGCTCGGCTCCATCCGGGGCCTGCCGATTCCCTCGATCCGGGAGCCGCAGTCACTGGTGGCGAGGGGGTTGTGGTTGGTCCAGCCGTCGAAGAAACAGGAGTTCTCCGGGTCGGGCACACAGACCCCGGTGTCGAACTGCATGTAGCGCACGTAGCGGGCAATGGTCGCCGAGGTGCCGCCGGTTCCGGCCGTCGCGACGATCCACGTCGGCTCCGGGTAGCGCTCCAGTCTCAGCTGCTGGTAGATCGACTCGGCGATGTTGTTGTTCCCGCGCCAGTCGGTGGCCCGTTCGGCGTAGGTGAACTGGTCCATGTAGTGGCCGCCGGTGTCGGCGGCGAGCATGACGGACTCCTCGTACAACTTCCGTGAATCGCCGACGAAGTGGCAGCGGCCGCCGTGGAATTCGATCAGCCGGCATTTCTCGGGGCTGGTGGTGCGGGGCATCACGGCGATGAACGGCACACCGATCAGCTTGGCGAAGTACGCCTCCGAGACGGCCGTCGAACCGCTGGACGCCTCGATCACCGGCTTGCCCGGCCGGATCCAGCCGTTGCAGAGCCCGTAGAGGAAGAGCGAGCGGGCCAGCCGGTGCTTGAGGCTGCCGGTGGGGTGCGTCGACTCATCCTTGAGGTAGAGGTCGATGCCCCATGGCTCGGGCAGCGGGAAGCGCAGCAGATGGGTGTCGGCGGAGCGATTGGCGTCGGCCTGGACCTTGCGCACGGCTTCCTTGAGCCAGGCCCGGTACTCGGGGTCGAAGCGGTCGATGTCGATGGTCGCCGTGGCCCGGCCGTCATCTCTGTCTCTTACGGTGCCCATCAGCCCGTTCCTCCTCGTGTCACCGGACTCTCCACCGTCAACGATATTCCCCCTACCTGCACAAACGTTCACTTTGATGCCCCATAGCCCTGCCTTGGCGTTGATGGACGGGGCAGCTGTGACATCGAGCCGGGACGCGGCCTGGCGTGTCGGCCCCGGCTTGTGCAGACTGCCCATCAGAAGCATCACGAAGGGGGCGAAGCAGTCATGTCGGAAACGGAGTTCAGTGCGACGGGTGTACGGATCGAGCGGTGGGCCCGTTCGCTCACGAGGGCGGGGCAGGTGATCGTCAAGGACGGCAGGCTGGCCCTGCTGACCAGTTACGGCCGGGAGATCGACAGCGCCCCGGTGGCAGCGGTGAGCGCGGGCAGGCCGTGGTTCGCCGGAGCCGGTGCGGCCGTGGCGCGCCTCAACGGGACGCGGTACCGGCTGACGATGGGGCAGCGTAACCACGGCCCGGACAAGGCTGGGCCGGCCCACAGATTCCTCGAGACGCTGCGCCGTGCGGGCGGCCGGATGATCTGACGGGGTGCCGCTGGTACACCGCGAGTTGCGGAGCCGTGCCCCCTGAGCGACATTGGTCACACGTCACTCATGGTTTACCGGTGGTGACACTGTGATCCGCACCGCCGGAGCTGAATCAGCAGCCAGTCATCTGCTGGATCGTTTCTTCGTCTTCTTCCGGACCTATTTCGGGGAGTCGCAGCCGTGATCAGCGAGCCGAGCAGGCACTGCATGGTGGAGCTCCAGGCCCTGCCGTCGCGGATCGGTCAGGTCCGCAGAATCGTTTCGGCGCAGTTGCGCTACTGGCATCTCGATCCTCTGATCGACCATGCGGCGCTCGGCGTCACCGAACTGCTGACCAATGTCCACCGGCATGCCCAGCCGGACAAGTCATGCACCGTCGAGATCGAGCTGTTGCTGGAACGGCTGATGGTGTCCGTCCACGACCACGACCCACGGCTGCCGACCGTGCGCGAGGCCACCGCGTCCAGTACGTCGGGGCGCGGGCTCGCGCTGATCGCCGCGGTCAGCGAGAGCTGGGGGGTCTGCCCGAGGGGCGGGGCAGGGAAGGTTGTCTGGTTCACTCTTCCGGCACCGTCCCCCTTCGCCGCACAGCCGCTGCACTCGGTGTACGGGGCAATCACTGACGGACCGTTCGCGCCGGCCTCTGTCACGTACCTGGAGAGCAGGACACCCTCCGTCGCACGGTCGTCGGTGGTTGGCTAAGGGCTGTCCCGTAATCCCTGGCGGGCGCACGACGACAGCTACGGCACCTCACCGCGTTATCGGAACGTCCGCATACATCCAGTATGCGGACGCCCCTCCGCCTTGCGATGCACCTCATCTGACGCCGCGCGCTGTCCCGCCAGAGATTACGGGACAGCCCTTAGTAGGGCTTTGTTAGGTCCTGTGGTGTGGTTCTGGTTTGGGTGCGGGTTGGCCGCATATCGAGCAGGCGCCGGTCCAGGTGGCCAGGAGGGTC